>NZ_VFVC01000017.1:0-101791 GCF_006441575.1 Mesorhizobium sp. B2-4-12 | reverse complement strand
TCAGGGGCGGGTCGCTTCAACATGACCCAGTGAATCAAAAACCCCCGGCAAATGCCAGGGGTTTGTCAGCAGTCTGACCCGCGGGGATCGCTCCCCGCGGGTTTCGCTTTTTCAACAGCTCTTGCTCAGCCGTGCGCGAGCACCGCAAGCAGCAGGAGCGCCACGATGTTGGTGATCTTGATCGCCGGGTTGACCGCAGGACCCGCGGTGTCCTTGTAGGGATCGCCGACCGTGTCGCCGGTCACCGAGGCCTTGTGCGCCTCGGAGCCCTTGAGATGCTTGACGCCGTCCTTGTCGGTGAAACCGTCCTCGAACGATTTCTTCGCGTTGTCCCAGGCGCCGCCGCCCGAAGTCATCGAGATGGCCACGAACAGGCCGTTGACGATAACGCCGAGCAGCGAGGCGCCGAGTGCCGCGAAGGCGGACGCCTTCGAGCCAGAGATCAAAAGCACGCCGAAATAGACGACAAGCGGCGCCAGAACCGGCAGTAGCGAGGGGATGATCATTTCCCGGATCGCCGCCCTGGTCAGGAGATCGACCGCGCGGGCATAGTTCGGCTTGGAGGTGCCGGCCATGATGCCCGGATCTTCGCGGAACTGCTTGCGTACTTCCTCGACGATCGAGCCCGCGGCACGACCGACGGCTGTCATGGCGATGCCGCCGAACAGATAGGGGATCAGGCCACCAAAGATCAGACCGGCGACGACGTAAGGATTGGAGAGGTCGAAGGAGATCTCGCCCATGCCCTGGAAGTAGGGATATTTGTCGCCATTGGCGGCAAAGAACCTAAGATCGTTCGAATAGGCGGCGAACAGCACCAGCGCGCCCAGGCCAGCCGAGCCGATGGCATAGCCCTTGGTCACCGCCTTGGTGGTGTTGCCGACCGCGTCGAGCGCATCGGTGGAATGGCGCACTTCCTTGGGCAGGCCTGCCATTTCGGCGATGCCGCCGGCATTGTCGGTGACCGGGCCGAAGGCGTCGAGCGCCACGATCATGCCGGCAAGGCCGAGCATGGTGGTGACGGCAATCGCCGTGCCGAAGAGACCGCCGAGCTGATAGGTGGCGATGATGCCGCCGACGATGACGATGGCCGGCAGCGCCGTCGATTCCAGCGAAACCGCGAGGCCCTGGATGACGTTGGTGCCGTGGCCGGTCACCGAAGCCTGGGCGATCGAGTTGACCGGGCGCTTGTTGGTGCCGGTATAGTATTCGGTGATCACCACGATCAAACCGGTCACCACGAGGCCGATCAGGCCGCAGATGAACAGGTTCTTGCCGGTGATGGTGATGCCGGCGACCGTGCCGACCTCTCCCCAACCAAGCGTGGCCGACGTGGCGACGCCAAGGCCGACGATGGACAGCAGGCCGGTGACGATCAGGCCCTTGTAGAGCGCGCCCATGATCGAGCCGTTGGAGCCGAGCTTGACGAAGAAGGTGCCGACGATCGAAGTCAGGATGCAGGCGCCGCAGATGGCCAGCGGATAGAGCATCGCCGCACCGAGCACGGCGGTGCCGCCGAAGAAGATGGCAGCGAGAACCATGGTGGCAACAACGGTCACCGCATAGGTCTCGAACAGGTCGGCGGCCATGCCGGCGCAGTCACCGACATTGTCGCCGACATTGTCGGCGATGGTGGCCGGATTGCGCGGATCGTCCTCGGGAATCCCGGCTTCGACCTTGCCGACCAGATCGCCGCCGACATCAGCACCCTTGGTGAAGATGCCGCCGCCGAGACGGGCGAAGATCGAGATCAGCGAGGCGCCGAAGCCAAGCGCGACCAGAGAATCGATGACGACGCGGTCGTTTGGCTGAAGGCCCATGAAATGGGTGAGGATAAGGTAATAGATCGAGACGCCGAGCAGCGCCAGACCGGCAACCAGCATGCCGGTGATGGCACCCGATTTGAAGGCGATGTCGAGACCGGCGGCGAGGCTGTTGGAAGCCGCCTGAGCCGTGCGCACGTTGGCGCGCACCGAAACATGCATGCCTATGAAGCCGGCGGCGCCAGACAGGACGGCGCCGATCAGGAAGCCGATGGCGGCGGTGATCGAAAGCAGCCACCAGGCGAGCAGAAGCACCACAACGCCGACGATGGCGATGGTCGTGTACTGGCGCGCCAGATAGGCCTGCGCGCCTTCGCGAATGGCGGCGGAGATTTCCTGCATGCGTGCATTGCCTTGATCGGACGCGAGGACCGAACGTGTCGCCCATATGGCGTAGAGGACAGAAAGCAGGCCGCAGGCGATGACGGCGTAAAGTATGGTCATTGCCGAATTTTCCTCGATTGCTGGCCCAAAAGAACCCCTCCCTGGGCCGTTGAGACAAGATCGGATTCCGCGCACGGAATCCACCTCTTCGTACCGGTGTATGCGAAACAGGGCTGCGAACGTCAAGATATTGTTCGGTTTTTGCCCGGCTTTCGCCCCAAAAGGCATGGGCCGTGAGGTAAGCCGCCGTCGGCATCGTCCAATTAGATCGATTGAAATCAAGGAGGACAAAAGGCGCGCGCTACTCGGCCTCCCTCCCCATCCGGTGTGCCGCGTAGCGCTCGACCGCCGACAGACCGTCATAGATCAGCACGGCAAGCGCCGCCACGATCAGGCCGCCTT
Source organism: Mesorhizobium sp. B2-4-12 (assembly GCF_006441575.1). Lineage (NCBI taxonomy): Bacteria > Pseudomonadati > Pseudomonadota > Alphaproteobacteria > Hyphomicrobiales > Phyllobacteriaceae > Mesorhizobium > Mesorhizobium sp. B2-4-12. The sequence continues at coordinate 99,182 of NZ_VFVC01000017.1, read as the reverse complement.
GTAGGATGAAAGCAAGGTTATTGGACAACAGGCCGGCGATGATCACCTCGCCCAGCGTCTTGGCGGCCACCGTCGAGCCGATCGTGGCGGTGGCCAGGCTGATAACCACCGAGAGCCTGATGCCGCCCAGGATGATCGGTGCGCTGAGCGGCAGTTCGACCTTGGTGAGCCTTTGCCAGCCGGTCATCCCGGCGCCGCGCGCCGCCTCGACGACGTTTGCTGGAAGCGTTGTCAGCCCGGTCAGCGCATTTTCGAAGATCGGCAGCAGGCCATAGAGAAACAGGGCGATCAGCGTCGGCTTCTCACCAAAGCCGACCGCCGGCACGGCGAGCGCCAGCACCGCCACCGGCGGAAAAGTCTGGCCGATATTGACCAGGCTGCGCGACAGCGGCAGGAATTCGGCACCAGCCGGCCTGGTGACAAGGATGGCCAAAGCCACCGCGACCATGGTCGCGGCGACGGTAGCGATCAGCACGGTGCGCAGATGCAGCAGCGTCAAAGTCAGCAGGCTGCCCTGATTGTAGATCGCGGGAGCGTTGTTCTCGGTCAGCGGCTTCAGCAGCGGCTCGAACCAGCCTGGGCTGGTGACGAAGGCCACGAGCAACATCACCAGCACAAGCCTGAGCAGCAGAGGCAGCCAGGCTTTCATGCCGGCCTCGCCGCCCGCTTGGCCAGCCCGTCCACGGTGACACGGCCAAGCGGCTTGCCGTCGGCGCCCTTCACCGGCAGCGCCGACCGGCCCGACCACAGGAGTTCGGCCAACGCATCGCGCTGGCTGGCATCGCCGGGGATCGCTTCGCCATCGGCATCGCCGGTCTCCACCGCGTCGCGCACTCGTCCGAGCGACAACAGCCTGAACGGCCTTTCGCTTGCACCAACCAAGGTCTCGACGAAGCTGCTAGCCGGGTTCGCCAGGATCTCGGCGGGCTTGGCGTATTGAACGAGCTTGCCGGCGTTCATGACGGCGATCTTGTCGCCCATGTGAACGGCTTCCTCCATGTCATGGGTGACGAGGATGATGGTGGTGCCGAAGCGCTTCTGGATCGCCAGCAGATCCTCCTGCGCCTTGGTGCGGATGATCGGGTCGAGCGCGCCGAACGGCTCGTCCATCAACAGCACGTTGGGCTCGGCGGCAAGCGCGCGGGCCACGCCGACGCGCTGCTGTTGGCCACCGGACAATTCATGCGGATAGCGCGGCCCGAATTCCCGGGGGTCAAGCTGGTAAAGCGTCATCAGTTCATCAACGCGGGTCTTGATGCGTGCCTTGTCCCAGCCAAGCAGCACCGGCACCGTGGCGATGTTCTGCGCCACGGTGCGATGCGGAAACAGGCCGTGGCCCTGGATGGCGTAGCCGATGCTGCGGCGCAGTTCGTAACCTGGCACCGAGCGATTGTCGGCGCCGTCGAGCTTGATCACGCCGGCGGTTGGTTCCACCAGCCGGTTGATCATGCGAAGCAGCGTCGTCTTGCCGGAGCCTGAGGTGCCGACAATGACGGCAATGGTGCGCGGCTCGATGACCATCGATACGTCGTCGACCACCGTTGTCGTATCATAGCGCTTGGTAATGCCTTCGATCTGGATCATGCCGTTTCAACCCTGCGCTTGGTGGCAGTCATTTCGATCGCCGCGTCGAGGATGATAGCGGCGGCGAAGGCCAAGGCCACCGTCGGCACCGCGCCAAGCAGCACCAGGTCCATCGCCGTCTGGCCGACGCCCTGGAAGACGAACACGCCAAAGCCGCCGCCACCGATAAGCGCGGCGATCGTGGCAAGCCCGATATTCTGTACCAGTACGATGCGGATGCCGGTGAGGATGACCGGAAAGGCCAGCGGAAACTCGACGCCGAACAGGCGCTGGCGATCGGTCATGCCCATGCCGCGCGCCGCGTCGTTGGCGGCACGCGGCACGCCGGCGAGCCCGACCAGCGTGTTGGCCACCACCGGCAGCAGTGAATAGAGGAACAGCGCGACGAAAGCGGGCGCCGTGCCGATGCCGCGAATGCCGAGCACGGCAGCCCCCGGGACGTGCGTGGCCACCCAGCCGAGCGGCGCGATCAGCAGGCCGAACAGCGCGATCGAAGGAATGGTCTGGATGATGTTGAGCACGTTGAGCACGCCGGCGCGCAACCGTTCAACACGATGGCACAGAATCCCGAGCGGCAGGCCGACGACTACCGCGGCAAGCAGAGAGCCGAGCGCCAGCGTGACGTGCTTGGAGCCTTCGGCCCAGAAACTGTCGGCGCGGTTGGCGTATTCCTTGAGGATGGAAAGATCGTTCCAATTTCCCGATGTCAAAAGCAGGCCAATGGCCATGGCAGCCGCGGCCAGGACGCCGACACGAGCCAATGGCGACAAGTTCAGGCGCGTCAGCACGTCCGCCAGCAAAAGCGTGAAGGCGAAGATGAGAATCCAGAAACCGGAGGCCGGCGACACCCTGGCAAAGGTGTTGCCGGCCGGCGTCAGAAATGTGCCGGCGACGCCGATCAGCAGCGCAAGTGCGGCAAGTGCCGCCACGCTGGCGGCAAGGCGCAGCATAAGCGGCGTCCTGAACAATGCGATGAGCGCCGCCACGATCACGATTCCCAAAAGCAATGGCCCGGTCGTTGGCGGCAGCGCCTCTAGGATCGAGCGCGCCTGGCCGGGGACGATGCGGTTGGCGCGGAACGCGGCGAAGGGGGCGACGAAAGCCGCATAGGCGACGATCGCGGCGATGACCACGCCGAGCTTGTCGAAACGCAGGGTCATCGATGTCCCTCAGGACAGGCGATTTTCCGCTTCCTGTGGCCTCCATCGGTGATTGGCGAAATCCGGCGTGAGATCCGATCTCCCCCCTTGCGGGGGAGATGGCCGGCAGGACAGAGGGGGGTGTGAAGGATCGTCGGCGTTCGAGCCCTGGCGTGTCTAGAAGCAAACCTGCCGAGGAAGGTAATTGTGATGCGCCGAAAAGCTGACGGGACAGCACCCCCCTCTGTCCTGCCGGCCATCTCCCCCGCAAAGGGGGAGATTGGCAGCTCCGCCGACCGCACTACTCGCACCTGCGTCGCGACCTTTTGGTCGTTACTTCAAGAACCCGTTCTTCTTCAGGAAGTCCTCGGCGACGCCCTTGACCGGCTCGCCGCCGACCTGCACGCGGCCGTTCAGTTCCTGCAGCGTGACGAGGTCGAGCTTGGCGAAGACCGGCTTCAGCAGCGTCTCGATCTCCGGATGTTCCTTCAGGACGGATTCGCGGATGATCGGCGCCGGCTGGTAGACCGGCTGCACACCCTTGTCGTCGTCAAGCACGACCAGGCCGGAGGGCGCGATGCCGCCGTCGGTGCCGTAAACCATGGCGGCGTTGGCGCCGCTGGTCTGGTTGGCGGCCGCGGCAATGGTCGCCGCTGTATCGCCGCCCGACAGCGTGATCAGTTGCTCCGGTTTCAGCTTGAAGCCATAGGTGGTCTGGAAGGCCGGCAGGGCCGCGGCCGAGTTGACGAACTCGGCCGAAGCCGCCAACACAACCTGGCCGCCGCCGGCAACATATTTGCCGAAGTCGGAAAGCGTGGCGAGCTTGTTGGTGTCGGCCACTTCCTTGCGCAGCGCGATCGCCCAGGTGTTGTTGGCCGGCGCAGGCGACAGCCAGACGATCTTGTTGGCGTCATAGTCAAGTTTCTTGGCCGTCTCATAGGCCTTGGCGGCATCCTTCCATACCGGGTCGTCCGCCTTTTCGAAGAAGAAAGCCGCGTTGCCGGTGTATTCGGGATAGATGTCGATCTCGCCGGCGGTGATCGCTTTGCGCACCACCGGCGTGCCGCCGAGCTGGATGCGGTCCGTGGTCTTGATGTTGTTGGCGTTGAGAACGAGCTGGATGATGTTGCCCAGCACGCCGCCCTCGGTGTCGATCTTGGAGGAGACAACCACCTGTGCACTGGCAGAAGCCGCCGTGACGGCCAGAGCCAATGCCGCGCTGGCCAAAATCTTGACTGAAAACATTTTGAAAACCCCTTGTTATCCACCGAGATTCGGCAGCCGAATATGAGCATGGCTCGAACGGCCCGTCGGGGCATACGGTTTCATAACAACAGGCACAGGCGCAATATTTTTGTTCGGCGCGGCGCGTTCGACCCGAAGCATGCCGACAGCATCCTGTCAGGGCGACAGCGATCTGGACCGGGCGTTGGCCTTGCGTGAATTCGTCAGCTTGAGCGCACCGAGCGCGACGAAGCACAGCACTGTGACCGGAAAGATCATCCAGTTGAGCATCGTCCAACCCCAGGCGTTATAGACCATGCCCGAGAGCAGCGACGCGCAGGCGACCGAGCCGAATAGGACGAAATCGTGGAAACCCTGCACCTTGCTCTTTTCAGAGGGCCGGTAACTGGCCGCGACCATGGCGGTGGCGCCGATGAAACTGAAATTCCAGCCAAGCCCGAGCAGGATCAGCGCCGTCCAGAATTGCCATAGCGCCAAGCCCGACAAGGCGACGATGGCGCAGCCGATGAGCAGGACCAGACCTGCCGCCACGATGCGCTCGGCGCCGAAGCGATGAATCAGCGAGCCGGTAAAAAAGCTCGGCGCGAACATCGCCATGACATGCCAGGAAATGCCGAGCGTCGCATTATCCTCCGACAGGCCGCAGCCGACCATGGCCAGTGGTGCGCCAGTCATGACGAAGCTCATCAGCGCGTAACTGCCGACCTCGCAAGACAACGCGGCGATAAAGCGCGGCTTCGTGATGATTTCGACCAATGGCCTGGCATCGCTGTCGGCAACGTCGACCTTGGCGGCGGTCTTTGCCGGCAATCTCAGCAGCGACAGGATCGCGGCGCCGACGGCCGCCAGCACAAGGATGGATGCAAACGAACCGGCAAACATCACCGGCGCGAACAATTCCCGGGTGAAGATGACAATCTGCGGCCCAAGGATGGCGGTGACGATGCCGCCGGCCAGTACGAAGGAGATGGCGCGCGCCTTGAACTCCGGCGGCGCGTTATCGGCGGCGGCGAAGCGGAACTGCTGCACGAAGGCACCACCGATGCCGATCACGAGCAGCGCGAACGCGAAAATCCAGAAACTGCCGTGGAAAAGCGCCAGTGTCGCTATCAGGCCACCAAGCGCGGTGACGACGGTCCCGGTCATGAAGCCGCCGCGCTGGCCCATCCGGCGGATAATAGCCGCGGCGGGCAAAGCGCCGAGCGCCACGCCAAGGTTGAAGCCGGTGATTGGCGCTGTCGCCAGTGATTTGTCGGCGCCGAGCAGATATTGCCCGGCCAGCGCCCCCATGGAGATGGCGATGGGTGCCGCCGATCCGATAACCGCCTGCGAGGCGGCGAGGATCAACGCGGTGCGTCGCCCTTCCCTGCCCGTCTCGACAGCGATGGCCGTCACGATGCGTCCTTGCCACGTCCCTCGCCGCGCACCCGGCGCGATACGCGGTCGAGCACGGCATTGACCAGCTTCGGTTCGTCTTCCTCGTAGAAGGCCTTGGCGATGTCGACATATTCGGTGACGACGACGGCGACGGGCACATCCTCGCGCTTCATCAACTCATAGACGCCGGCACGCAGCATGGCGCGAAGCGTCGAATCGAGCCTGGACAACGGCCAGTCATCCGTCAGCGCCTGGCGGATGATCGGATCGATGGTCTTCTGATTCTCGACGACCCCCGTAAGGATGGCGCGAAACCATTGCGCGTCGGCCTCGCGATAGAGCGCGCCGTCGACTTCCTTGCCGAGGCGAAACGCCTCATATTCGGCAGTGATCTCGAAGACACCACTACCGGCCACGTCCATCTGGTAGAGAGCCTGCACGGCGGCGAGCCGAGCAGCGCCGCGCTTGTTGGCCTGGCGTGCCGCGGGCTGGCCGGGTGAAGCAGGTTCGCTCACGATCGCGCTCCCAGTTGTTCCTTGAGGGCAATCATCGTCAATGCCGCACGCGCGGCGAAACCACCCTTGTCGCCTTCCGAGCGCTTTGCCCGGGTCCACGCCTGCGCGTCATTCTCGGTGGTCAGGATACCGTTGCCGACACAGACGGAGTCCTGCACGGACAGGTCCATGAGCGCGCGGCTGGATTCATTGGCGACGATGTCGAAATGATAGGTATCGCCGCGGATGATGGTGCCGAGCGCAACGAAGCCGTCATAGTGCGTGCCGCCCTCGGCGGCACCGTCCAGCGCGAAGGTGATCACCGCGGGAATCTCCAGCGAGCCGGGAACGGTGACAACGTCATAGGTTGCGTCCGCTTCATCGAGCGCGCTTGTCGCGCCTTCCAGCAGCGCGTCGGCAAGATCGTCGTGAAAGCGCGCTTCGACGATGAGCAGATGCGCCTTCGCCTTCGGACGAATGAAGGCTCTGCCGTGTTGGGATGTGCCAGCCATAGATATCTCCGGGGGGTTGCCGGTGACTTAGGCCGAAGCCGGGTTGATCGCAAGCAGAAGATTGCTCGATGGACGCCTGCTCTATCGATCCTCCCGCGTATGCCATAGGCGCAACACGAAGATTGTCGTGCTCTGTATTTCGTAACGAATTTCGTAGCTGCCTACCAAAATGCGGCGCACCTCGCGTGGTTCGAACTCTTCCAGTCTCTCACCTATGCGTGGATACTCAACCAGCCGTGCCGGCGCGGCGGCAAGCGACTGTACGGCTCGTGCGGCAGCCGGACCATTTGCCGGCGCTAGAAGTCATGGAGCCGGACCAGATCGGACAAAGCCTTACTGGTCCATTTCAACTCCATCAGCGTGGCACCGGCAGCGGCTTTTCGGTGCCAAGACTCTCAGCCCATGCCTGCACGGCCTGGTGATCGATGACCCGTCCTGCGTCCACATCGGCCAGTGCTTCAAGCGTGAGCCGTTGGCGCTCCTCCTCCACCCACGCAGAAAGAGCTTGTTTGACAATCCAGCCGCGCGGGCGCTCAAGGCGAGCAGCCAGTTGGTCTACTTTTTCCGCCAGCGGCAGCGGAACGTGAGCGGTGATTACTTTTGTGTCCATCTAACCTCACAATCAGATTTAATCGTAGCGATTAAATCCGATTAAGTCGAAGTAGAGGGTCAGGCCGGCGACGTTCATAGCCCCTCTTTGGCCGCTTCCGCCAGCCGCGCCGCGTAGCGGGCCATGGTGTCGATTTCAAGATTGACGTGGTCGCCGATTTTGCGCTCGCCCCAGGTGGTGACGGTCAGCGAATGGTGGATCAACAGCACGTCGAAGCGGGTGCCATCGACCTTGTTGACGGTGAGCGAGGTGCCGTCGAGCGCGATGGAGCCTTTCGGCGCGATGAACTTGGCCAAATGGCCCGGCGCTTCCAGCGTGAAGCGCACCGCATCACCTTCGTCCTTGCGCTCGACGATCTCGGCGGTGCCGTCGACATGGCCTGAGACAATATGACCGCCGAGTTCGTCACCGATCTTCAGCGCCCGCTCCAGATTGATCCGCGTGCCGGGTCTCCAGCCCGAGGCCGTGGTCAGCCGCAAGGCTTCTTCCCAGGCCTCGACCTCGAACCAGCGTGCGTTCGAGCCGCTCTCGGGCAGAGCCGTGACTGTCAGGCAGACGCCACCGCAGGAGATCGAGGCGCCAATTCCGATGGTCGCGGGATCATAGGCGGTATCGATGCGCAAGCCGACGCCTTCGCTAAGCGGTTTCACGGCGGCAACCGCGCCCACGTCAGTGACAATTCCGGTAAACATCAGAAATCCCTTATCCACTCGGCATAGCTGTCTTCGCCGAACCGCATCTCGCGCAACTTGCGAAACCCAGCCGGGATATGGTCAGCATCGATGGGCGATGCAATGCCGTCATCGCCGATCGCTTCCGGCCCCTGGAACAGCACGACGCGGTCGACCAGCCCATCGGCCAGGAAAGCGCTGGCTACCTTGGCGCCCCCCTCGACCAGCACGGTAGCCATGCCGAGCGCCGCCAGATCCTCGAGCAGTTCCGGCAATGCTACGCCGCCCTCGTGCGTCTCGGTGCCGATGAAGCGCACGCCGGCCCGTTCGAGCGCCGCCCGGCGCCGCGGATCGGCCTCCAGGCAAGCGGCGACATAGAGCGGCACGCGATCCACGCCCGAGACCAGTTTCGAGCTCTCCGGGAGCCTGATCTGACGATCGAGGACGATACGAGCCGGCGAGCGATTCTCCAGCCCCGGCAAACGCACGGTCAGCGCCGGATCATCCTCCAGCGCCGTGCCGATGCCGACCAGGATGGCGTCGGCCTCGGCCCGCATCATGTAGACTTCGCGGCGCGCAATATCGCCTGTTATCGCGACCTGACCGGCGCCTTCCCTGCCGATCTTGCCATCGCTGGAAAGCGCAAGCTTAAGAGTCACTTCCGGACGCTTGTTGAGCGAGCGAATGAGATAGCCTGCCATCTGCTCGGCGGCTTCCGCCGCCAGTACCTTTTCGACCACCTCGACACCGGCGGCGCGCAGAATGGCGTAGCCCTTGCCGGAAACGCGCGGATCGGGATCGCTGGCCGCGCCAACGACCCGCGCGATGCCGGCATTGACCAGCGCATTGGCGCAAGGCGGCGTGCGGCCGTGATGGGCGCAGGGTTCCAGTGTCACATAGGCGGTGGCACCGCGCGCCAATTCGCCGGCCTCGGCCAGCGCCTCGGTCTCGGCATGCGGGCGGCCGCCGATCGCGGTGACACCGGTGCCGATGATCATCGGCACCGCGCCATCGTCGCGCACGACCAGCGTGCCCACGGAAGGATTGGTCGAGGTTCTGCCCGCATTCCGGCGCGAAAGCCGCAGAGCGGCGGCTATGAAACGGCGATCAAGGGCCGCCTGTTCGGCCTCGCTGCGTTGCGGTGCTGCCATGGTCAGCCGGCGTCCTCTTCGCTCTTGTCTTCGTCACCCTTCAGTTCACCCAGCAGTTCATGGAAGTCCTTGGCCTCGCGAAAATTGCGGTAGACCGAAGCGAAGCGGACATAGGCGACGTCGTCGAGCGACTTCAGCGCTTCCATGACCAGCCGGCCGACCTCGCCGGAAGCCACTTCCGTCTCGCCCGAGCTTTCGAGCTGGCGCACGATGCCGGTCACCGCACGGTCGATGCGTTCAGGATCGACATTGCGCTTGCGCACCGCGATCTCGACCGAGCGTAACAGCTTGTCGCGGTCGAACGGCACTTTCCGGCCTGATTTCTTGACCACGACCAGATCGCGCAATTGCACGCGTTCGAAGGTGGTGAAACGGCCACCGCAGTCGGGGCAGACACGCCGCCGGCGGATCGCCGCGCCATCCTCGGCGGGGCGCGAATCCTTCACCTGCGTATCTTCGGACTGGCAATAGGGACAGCGCATAAAAAGCCTTGGGTTCGCGAATCTGATGAGGCGAAAGGCTTAGAGCCTTTCCGGTCTGGATTGAAGCAGTTCCGTTTCTTCGACGGCCCGCCGCATCAGAGATAACGAGGCGCAAGCAAGATTGCCAGCGCGGCAACCAGCCCGCCGACCACACCCTTCCAGACAAGGCCCATTCGCGGCCCCCACTCCCACCCGGCCGTCCGCATCACGGCGCGACGTCCTTGGTTGGAAAGCCGCAGGATGTTCCGAGGTTGCGGTAGGCCTTGGTGAAGCCATCCATCGGGATGCTGGCGACTGCCTCCTTGCCGAAAGCCACATCGAGCGAGGTGGCCTGGCGCATGGCACGCAGCAGCGCGAGACTGGTCTTGGCCTGATTGTCGACCGTCCAGCTCGGGCGGCCGTTGACGGCATCGCTGGAAGAGACCGTAGCCGAAACCTTGACGCCGGGGTCGCCGAAAGTCGCCGCGATCTTATCGCCGGTCGGCAGGTTGCGATTGTCGATGGTCAGCATTACGGCCGGATAAGCGTCTGGTGGCAGGGCATCGCCGGTCGAAATCGACAATGTCAGCGTGCCCGAATTGCCACTCGCATCGAAGAACGCCGTCGAAGCCGCGCAGGTCTTGCGAGCGTCCTGGCCGGTGTCGAGCGCATCGACGAGGGTTGTCCATCGGCCGAAGGTGCTGGTGGCAGGCATGTCCGGGGCGGGCTGGGTCTGCGCCAAAGCGGCGCCGCAAACGGCCAGCCAGCCGACAACGCCGAGCAAGCCAGAACGAAAATCGCGCATCATCAATTCTCCGGTTCCATGCATCACCCGATCGAGGGTGATGCACCACGGCGGATAAAAGATGACGCTACGCGTCCGGTCAACCGAGATAAGGATAGAGCGGGAAGCGATCGGTCAGCGCCACCACCTTGGCCTTGACCGCCGCCTCGACCGCGGCATTGCCCTCGTCGGAATTGGCGACCTTGAGGCCATCGAGCACTTCTGCAATCAGCTTACCGACCTCCCGGAACTCGGCCTGGCCGAAGCCGCGCGTGGTGCCGGCGGGTGTGCCCAGCCGCACGCCCGAGGTGACGAAGGGCTTTTCCGGATCGAACGGGATGCCGTTCTTGTTGCAGGTGATGTTGGCGCGGCCAAGGGCTGCCTCGGCCCGCTTGCCGGTGGCGTTCTTGGGACGCAGGTCGACCAGCATCAGATGGTTGTCGGTGCCGCCGGAAACGATGTCGAGACCCGTTTCCTTGAGGCTGGAGGCCAGCGCCTTGGCGTTGGCGGCCACGCTCTCGGCATAGACCTTGAAGCTCGGCTTCAGCGCCTCGCCGAAGGCCACTGCCTTGGCGGCGATGACATGCATCAGCGGACCGCCCTGCAGGCCGGGGAACACCGCCGAATTCATCTTCTTGGCAATGTCTTCGTCGTTGCACAGGATCATGCCGCCACGTGGGCCGCGCAGCGACTTGTGCGTGGTGGTGGTCACCACATGCGCGTGCGGCAGTGGCGAGGGATGCACGCCACCGGCGACGAGCCCCGCAATGTGCGCCATGTCGACCATCAGATAGGCGCCGACCGCATCCGCGATCTCGCGGAAACGCTTCCAGTCCCAGATGCGCGAATAGGCGGTGCCGCCGGCCAGGATCAGCTTCGGCTTGGTCTCGTGCGCGGTCTTTTCGATCGCGTCCATGTCGAGCAGATGGTCGTCCTTGCGCACGCCGTAGGATACGACCTTGAACCACTTGCCGCTCATGTTGACCGGCGAACCGTGGGTGAGATGGCCGCCGGAATTGAGATCGAGGCCCATAAAAGTGTCGCCAGGCTGCAGCAGCGCCAGGAACACCGCCTGGTTCATCTGGCTGCCCGAGTTCGGCTGGACATTGGCGAAGTTGCAGCCGAACAGCTTTTTCGCCCGCTCGATGGCCAATTCCTCGGCGATGTCGACGAACTGGCAGCCGCCATAATAGCGCTTGCCCGGATAACCCTCGGCATATTTGTTGGTCATGATCGACCCCTGCGCCTCGAGCACGGCGCGCGAGACGATGTTTTCCGAGGCGATCAGTTCGATCTCGTGGCGCTGGCGACCGAGTTCGTTGCGGATGGCGCCGAAAATCTCCGGATCGGCATCTTCCAGCGTGGTTTCGAAGAAGGATTCGAATTTGTTCGACGCTGCCGCTGCTGTTGCCATGGCCTGAATTCCCCAGGGTTCGAGGTCAGTTTTTGTTCTGAGTATGTCGTTGTCCCAAAACCGCTGCACACTTTTGGGCGACATGCATAGAGTTCGCCGCGCCATTAACACAGTTGTTTTCAGCCCGCCACGTTTGCAGCGCGAAATTTGCTGGCCGGTTTGCGCCAGAGGCTGCGAATCCACGGCACCTGGGCGTCGCCAGTCCTACTTCCGCATCTGCCTGCCGTTCAAAAGAGCTTCCGTAAGCGTGGTCTCGGTGAACAGCGCTTGCGCTGTGTGGTCGTTGATCTCGCCGCGGCGAAGCATGGCGCGCAAGGCGTCACGCTCGGCGGCGATGCCGGCGAGCCTCAGGTCGACCTCCAGCCTGCCTGCCTCCCGCACTTCGGCGCGCGCTTCGTCGGCCTCGTCGGACGCAGCGATACGTCGCCGGTAGGCAGCGACAATGCCGTTGGCGGCGGCGAGCCTAGCGCCAGGCACATCGCCCTCCCCTTCATCCGTCTGCGCGATGCTTTCAAGATGGGCGATTGCCGCCTTCGCCGCGCCGACACGCGCCATGCGCTCCTCGGCCGCCCCGGAATCTTCGCCTGGCCCGATCAGCCCGCGCGCGATCACCGGCAAGGCAAGGCTGGCGATCGCCAGGGAGCAGATGATAACGCCGGCGGCGAGAAAGATGACCAGGTCCCGTGCGGGGAACGGCGAACCATCCTGCAGGGCCAACGGCAGCGACAATATGCCGGCCAATGTGATGGCCCCGCGCACGCCGGCCACCGATCCCGCGAGCCGCACCCGCAGGCCGAACGGCTCGGCCTTGCGCTTGCCGAGCCGTGCGGCGAGCGCCGCCGCGATATCGCCGATCCAGATCCAGACGAAACGGAGCGCGATCAGGCACAGGGTCAGCGCCACCACGGTCAGCACCGGCTGGATGGCGGGATAGTGGCCGGTGAGTTCCGGCGGCACCTTGCGGATGATTTCGGGAAGCTGCAGGCCGAGCACAATGAACAGCGCGCCGTTGAAGACGAAGGAAAACGTCGTCCACAGCGAGATCGTCTGCATGCGCGCCGAGACACCGAGAAAGCGGAATATGCCGGTGCTCCCGATCAGGAGGCCAGCGGTCACGGCGGCCAGGACGCCCGAGGCCTCGAAGTGCTCGGCGCCGAGATAGGCGACGAAGGGGAGCAGGATGGTGATCAGCACCTGCGCCTCGGCCGGCACGCCGCCGATGCGATCGAGCAGTTGCAGCGCCTTGGCGGCGATGAACAATGCCGCCACCCCGGCCAGGATACCGACCACCACCGCATAGAGAAAACTCAGTGAGGCAGCGGCCAGGGAAAAACTGCCGGTAAGCGCTGCTGCGACGGCAAAGCGGAACATGACCAGACCCGACGCGTCGTTGAGCAGCGACTCGCCTTCCAGAATGTGCATCAGCCGCGCCGGAACGACGTTCCTGTCGACGATCGAGGAGACAGCCACCGCGTCCGTCGGCGACAGCACCGCGGCAAGAGCGAATGCAACGACCAGCGGGATGCTGGGCACCAGCCAGTGCAAGGCATAGCCGAAGCCGACGATGGTGAAGAAGACGAGGCCTATGGCAAGGGCAAGGATCGGCCAGCGCAATGCCACCAGCTCGCGCTTGGGCGCACCAAAGGCATCGCTGAACAGCAGCGGCGGAATGAACACCAGCAGGAACAGTTCCGGATCGATCTCGATATGGATGCCGCGCACCGGCCAGGCAAGCGCGGCGCCTATCGCGATCTGCAGCACCGGCAGCGGCACGCGCACCAGGCGCACCAATGCGCCGGAAACGGCGACGAAGACGAGCACCAGGAGGACAAAGATAGCGGCTTGCATGGCGCGATTCCGGCTGTTTCACGAACCATGCGCAATCGTCGGTCTCGCGTCCAGACAAGGCGCCGCGCGGCAATGACCGTCAACCGCATCAAGGCGGCAGTGCGGCTGGTCGACTAGAGATTGATTTGAACACGTCCTCGGCAAAACGAAAGGCCGCCTCGAAGGCGGCCTTTCGTAAAATTATTAATCACTTAGAGCGAAGAGGTGATCTGCAGCTCGCTGGCACCGTCAAGCGCGTAAATATCATCGCGGAACTGCACGACGCCGGGTCCCGTCGACCATGCCGAGAGATAGAGGAAGTGCACCGGCACCGGATTGGTGACCTGGATCGGCGTGTTCTGGCCGGTCTTGATCGCCGCCTCGAAATGCTGGCGGTCCCAGCCGGGCGTGTCGCGCAGGATCCAGGTGACGAGGTCGCGCACGTTCTGGACGCGCACGCAGCCCGAGGAATCGAAGCGCATCATCTTGCCGAACAGGCTCTGCTGCGGCGTGTCATGCATATAGACGCCATCCGGGCTGGGGAAATTGATCTTCACCGAAGCCATGGCGTTTTCCGAGCCCGGATCCTGGCGGAACCGGTACTTGGCCGCATCATCCGTCGACCAGTCCACATTCATCGGATCGACTTCGCTGCCATCCGGCGCGAACAGGCGGATATGGCTGTTCTTCAGATAATTGGGATCCTTCCGCATCAGCGGAATGATGTCCTTGCGCACGATCGACACCGGCGCGTTCCAGTACGGATTGACGATGATCTCGTTGATCTTGGAATTGACGATCGGCGTCTGGCGATCGATCTTGCCGACGATTGCCGTGTGGCGAAGCACGACACGGTCATTCTCGACCGCCTCGACCTGAGCCGCCGGAATGTCGACCAGCACGTAACGATTGCCGAGTGTGCCGGCCTTCTCCTTCAGCCTTTGCAGATTGGTCTGCAACTGGCCAAGCCGGATCTGCGCCGAAACGTTCATCGCGGCATAGGTGTACTTGCCCATCGAGCCATCGGCGGGAAGGCCGTGGCGCAGCTGGAAGCGCTTCACCGCCGAGTCGACATAGGAATCGAAAGCCGTCGAGATGCCGGCATTCTGCGACAGGTCGCCCGCAATCATCAGGCGCTTGCGCAGCGGCACCACATCCGGGTCGTCGACGCCGAGCTGCAGCTTCTTGGTGTCCGGCACCGGCTGCCATCCACCCTGGCCAACGATGTTCTGATACTGCGCGACGGCCTGCTCGGTGAAGGCGACCGTCTGCGGGCTGAAAATCGGCAACGTCGAGGCCACCTTGCCGCCTTCGCTGGCGCGGGCATCGAACTGGTCGTCCCAATTGCCGCGCGCCGAGGATTTCAAGATATCCCCGATCACATCCTGCGCATTCGCACGCCCGGCCACCATGGCGGCAGCGAGCAACGATGCTCCGGAAAGGAAAAAACGGCGGCTGGTTATCATGGACGTTCCAGACATTTTTGTAGCGGTTCGATCACTTTGCTGCGTTGATCATCGGGCGATCTCGCCCGCACTCTAAAATTGGCAATCTTAACAATTAGCCAACCATGGTCCGTATCACGTTGGCGATAAACGCACGAGCGCGACACGGTTGCGGGTGGACGCAAGGCCTTCACCACTGCATCACTGCGATCCTCGGTTCCACTGGAATATGGCGGCAACGTGGCCTTGCGCCCAAATCGGACCGGCCTTCGCTCTGAAAAGAAAGGGACCGGTGCTTTTCGGCACCGGCCCTGACTGGAGGTCGCTGTTTCGGCCGCGCTTCTTTGGCGCGGGCCAGATCTGTGTGGCGCCTTACATCCGGTAGGCGATGGTGTCGTTCCAGAAGCGGTCGAGCCGCTGCAGGGCGCGGTTCATCTGCTTGAACTCGTCGGTATTGATGCCGCCGACCTGTTCGATCGAGCCGACATGGCGCTCATAGAGGCCGGCGACCACATCCGCCACCTCGTTGCCCTTCGGCGTCAAAGAAACGCGGACCGAACGGCGGTCGATGCGCGAGCGCTGGTGGTTGATGAAGCCGAGATCGACCAGCTTCTTCAGATTGTAGGACACGTTCGAGCCGAGATAGTAGCCACGCGAGCGCAACTCGCCGGCGGTCAGCTCGGAATTGCCGATGTTGAAGAGCAGCAGCGCCTGGATGGCATTAATGTCGGAACGGCCGTTGCGGTCAAATTCGTCCTTGATCACGTCAAGCAGACGGCGGTGCAGCCGCTCGACCAGCTGCAGCGATTCCATGTACAGGGAACGGATAGCCTCGCGGCGATCGTCGGATACGTTGGCGGTCTTCGCCGCCGGACGCGAATTGATCATTGTCTTTGCCTCTCGTTTGTCGCCCTGGTGATTTTTTGTTTTTCACCTTGATCGCGACACTATCGAATACTCATAAAATTCGACTTAAACGCTAGGGCTAACAAGAGCTTACCGGTAAGAGGTTTCGAAAGAGGCTTAACGAACGGTCACCCGAGCAAGGATGATTAACCTAAAGATTTAGGCAATGATCGCGGGGCTGGATTCAGGCGGCCGCCAAGTCATCAATGGCCGCAAAGGCTTAGTGCCGTACGGGGCGTTTCTGCAGGTAGATGACGACGCGAAAGACGATGTAGAGCAGCGCCACCGCCGCATGCGAGACGACGATCAGCAGCCGATGGCCGAAAAGCTCGGGAAAACCGGCATACATGACGGTCTCGGTGACCGCGCAGATGAACCAGATCACCGGGCCCCAGGAGGCCAGCATCCACAGCCCCGCGGCGGCGAAGGGAAAAAACACGGCGAGCATCACCGTCGCCACCTGCCAGTGCACCGGCATGAGATCGAAGCGCCACAGCGAGCCTGGATAGAAGCCGATCAGCTTGATCCAGTACAGTATGCCGAAGAGCAGGCAGTAGCCCGCGATGACGCGCTGGAACCAGGCGAAGATCACCTCGACCGTCGAGGGCTGAAGCACGACGCGTCTCGACGTCACTTCGCTCATGTCAGGAGTTCCCGTTCACCGAGCGGGGCGAAATAGGCATCGATATCGGCCTCACGGACCGCGTCAAGACTTGGCGGCCGCCATTGCGGTTTCGATCCCTTGTCGATGATGGCGGCGCGGATGCCTTCGTAGAAATCGTGGCCGGCAAGCATGCGGTTGAGGATACGGAACTCCATCTTCATGCAGTCGTCCATCGACAATGTCAGCCCGGCGCTGATTTGCCGCCAGGCGACGCGAAGGCTGGTCGGCGAGCGCGTGCGGATCGTCGCCAGCGTCTTTGCCGCGAATTCGTCGGTGCTTGCCGCGCGGTCCAGGCTGTCGATGACATCCTGCAGCGACGGCTGGGCGAAATGGCGCGATATCGCTCCCAGGATCGGCCTTTCGGTCTCCCGCTTCGCCGGAACAAGGAAACCGCGCAGCACCGATTCCGGATCGCCAGTCAGCGCCAGCCGGTCGAGGAAGCTTACCTGGTCCTCGGCCTTGATGGTGTGGGTGGCCAGACCCGACCACAGCGCATCGCCATAGCGGATGCGGTTGCCGGTCAGCGCCAGATACATGCCGAAGGAGCCGCCAAGATCGGGCAGCAAATGGCTGGCGCCGACATCGGGGAAAAAACCTATGCCGACCTCCGGCATGGCGAACTGGGCATTCTCCGTCATCACCCGGTGCGAACCGTGAAAGGAAATGCCGACGCCGCCCCCCATGACGATGCCGTCGATGAGCGCCACATAAGGTTTGCGGAAGCTGTTGATGCGGGCGTTCAGCCGATACTCATCGGCGAAGAACTCGACCGGCGGCTTTCCAGCCCGGCCGGCTTCGTAGATGTGGAGGATATCGCCTCCGGCCGAAAACGCCCTGCCCTCTGCCTTGATGACGACGACGTCCACGCCGTCATCGCGCTCCCAGGCATGCAGCGCCTTGCCCAGTGCCTTGACCATGCGATGGGTGACGGCATTGAGCGCCTGCGGCCGTGTCAGCGTCACGACACCGGCTCTGCCCAACCGTTCGAAGCGAATTTCGTCGCCTCCACCAAAATCCATTGCCAGAGAATCCCTTCCCCGCGCCTGCGGGACTGAAGTGCTAAAGGCGGCGCATGGGTGCGTCAATGGCAGCAGCCTCTTCGCCGCGGTCTTGGCGGCTGGCGGCAGCCGATGCTACGAAGATCGCCGCCATTCAAAGCGACGCGCCGATATCAAGCGCGCAGACGGGATCGGGGGACAGTTGGGCATGTCCGGATTTCTTCGTACCGCGCTTTTCACGATCGGACTTGTGATCGCAGGCCTTGTACCGCGCGCCGCATACGCCGTCACGGCCGACGAACTCTACCAGTCGAAGACCATCGTCACCGGCCAGGGCGAAGCGAACCGCCAGATAGGCTTCAGAGACTGCCTGGATCGGGTTCTAGTCAGGGTTTCAGGCGATCAGCGGCTGCTGAAAAAACCAGAAATGGCGGATCTGCGCAACAAGGCTGGCAGCTTCGTCGATTCCTTCCGCTACCGCGACCGGCTGCAAGGCATTCCGATCCATGACGAGCAAGGCACGCATGACCGGCCACACGATCTCACCTGTCTCTACAAGCCTGATATCCTCGACAAGGTGCTGGCGTCGCTTGGCAGCAAACCCTGGCTTGGTGAGCGGCCGACACTCACCGTCTTTCTCGCCACCGAACAGGGCGCTCGGCATTTCGTGCTGAGCGCCGGGGAAAAGCGTGGCGAGACGATGCGCGAATCCTTCGCCGATGCCGCCGGTCCGATGCTGATGCATGTCGTGTTTCCGAAGGCTGCGCAGCTTGCCGGCCTGGACGAAACAGCGCTGGGCTCCGCCGATATGGCAAGGCTGGACCGACTGGCCAAACAGACCGGCGGCACCCAAGCGCTCGCCGGCAGCATGGTATGGAGCGACAAAGAGCTCGGCTGGATCGCCGATTGGCGACTGGCCGATCACGGCAAGACCTATCGTTGGCAGGTACGTGGCGTCAGCTTCGACGAGGCGTTTCGTGTGGCCATCAGCGGTGCGGCGCAGATTCTGTCCGGAAACGGGCAGCCTTGAGGGATCCGCGCCCTTATCTGAGCGCCGGCACTTTCTCCGCGAACGGAGAAACGAAAAGCTGGCACAAACGTGTCGCATTGGTCAGGGCCAAGCGCTCGTGGTAAAAGCCGGCTATCCGGAGTTTTGGCAATGAACAAATTCACCCCGACAAAGCCAGCCGGCGCGCGCAGCGTCGACGACGTCACCGGCAGCCGCCGCCTGCGCCGCATGCGCAAGGCCGACTGGTCGCGCCGGCTCGTGCAGGAGAACCGGCTTTCGGTCGACGACCTGATCTGGCCGATCTTCGTCGTCGAGGGCAGTAATGTGCGCGAGCCGATCGCCGCCATGCCAGGCGTCTTCCGCCTGTCGGTCGATCTCGCCGTCAAGGAGGCCGAACGCGCGGCCAAGCTCGGCATACCGGCACTCGCCACTTTCCCCAATGTCGAGCTGGGCCTGCGCGACCAGACCGGCTCGCATATCCTCGACCCGGAAAACATCATCAACCGCGCCACCCGCGCCATAAAGAGCGCAGTGCCCGAGATCGGCATCATCACCGACGCCGCGCTCGATCCGTTCACCAGCCACGGCCATGATGGCATCCTGCGCGACGGCATCATCGTCAACGACGAAACGGTGGAACAGGTCGCGGCGGCGGCCGTCATCCAGGCGGCGGCGGGCGCCGATATCATCGCGCCATCCGACATGATGGATGGCCGCATCGGTGCCATCCGCGACGCGCTAGACGCCAACGGCTTTCAGGACGTGGCGATCATGTCCTACGCGACCAAGTTCGCGTCGGCCTTCTATGGCCCTTATCGCGAGGCGGTCGGCACCGCCGGCCTGCTCAAGGGCGACAAGAAGACCTACTATATCGACCACGCCAATTCGGACGAGGCGGTACGCGAGGCCGAGCAGGACCTCGCCGAGGGCGCCGACATGCTGATGGTCAAGCCCGGCCTGCCCTATCTCGACATCATCCGCCGGCTGAAGGACGAATTCCAGATGCCGACCTTCGCCTACCAGGTCTCGGGCGAATATTCGATGATCAAGGCAGCGGGCGCCAATGGCTGGATCGATGGCGAGAAGGCGATGCTGGAATCGCTGCTTGCCTTCAAGCGTGCAGGCTGCGACGGCGTCCTGACCTATTTCGCGCCCGAAGTGGCCGTGATGCTGAAGGGGTAACTTCGCCCCCCTCAGCCACCGCACCGCGACCCTTCCAGGTCTTGCATGACACGCTTCGGAGCCGGCTGTCATCTCGGCGAATTCCCGCTGACAAGGTGGGCTGGTTGCGGCTATGATGCCGCATGGCCGGAGGCGGCCGGCAGCCCGCACCTCGCCAAGAGGCATGGCGAACGCCTCCAGAGGATGCTTCCTGACCCGTTTCACCGTCGGGCGAAGGCGTCGGCAATGCGGGCACTGACGAAGACTTCGCCGTGCCCCGAGGAAACGGACATGCTTGCCTATCGCGATGCCAAGACCATGGCGAAAGCCATGCGGGACGCGCTTGCCGACCACGACCTGACGATCAGCCACAGCGAGGCCCTGGAAATCGTCGCGCGCCAGTTCGGACTGGCGAACTGGAATATCCTGTCGGCAAAGATCGAAGCGCCGCTCGCGAGGCAGGAGACGATCATCTTCGAACGGACGGCGCCAATCGTGCGCATCTTCGACGTCGCGAAGGCGCACGAATTCTACCTCGGCTTCCTCGGTTTCACCGTGGACTGGGAACACCGCTACGGCGACCATTTCCCGCTGTACACGCAGGTCTCGCGTGGCAATCTTGTCCTGCACCTGTCCGAACACGCCGGCGACGCGACGCCAGGCGGCAACATGGTTGTCTACATGAAGGGCATCCGCGACTTCCATGAGGAGCTTGCGGGCAAGGACTACCGCTATATGAAACCCGGCTTGGAAGACGAGGACGGGCGGCTGACGGTGGAGGTCATCGACCCGTTCAGCAACCACATCCGCTTCATGGAGCTCGTCAGCGAATGAGTTGGTGTGGCAACCGTCCCGGCGGCGGCTTGCCATCATCAATCGTCACGAGACAAGTCCGGACATCGCTTGACCGCGGGTCCGGACACGCATTATTCGCATCTCGAAGATACCGCTTGCAATTTGCAATCGGTTTGCTACAAAAAACTGCTTGCATAACACAACTGACTATCGAGGAGATTTCATGTCCAAGCTGCGTGTCAATGCATTCTCCCTATCGCTCGACGGCTTTGGGGCAGGTCCCAGCCAGGACTTGGAGAATCCGCTCGGTGTCGGCGGAAAATCGCTGCACAAATGGGCGTTCACCACCCGGACCTTCCGCAAGATGTTCGGCGAGGAAGGCGGCGCCACCGGCGTCGACGAGGATTTCGCCGCGCGCAGCTTCGAAAATGTTGGGGCCTGGATCCTGGGCCGCAACATGTTCGGACCCATCCGCGGCCCCTGGAAGGACGAGAGCTGGAAGGGCTGGTGGGGCGACAACCCGCCCTATCACGTGCCGGTCTTCGTGCTGACCCACCATGCGCGTGAGCCCGTCGTCATGGAAGGCGGCACGACCTTTTACTTCGTCACCGAGGGTATCCATTCGGCGCTTGAGCAAGCGAAGGCTGCGGCTGATGGAAAGGATGTGCGGGTCGGTGGCGGCGTCGCGACAATCAGGCAATATCTGGAGCAGAAACTTATCGACGAGATGCATCTGGCGATCTCGCCCGTGCTGATCGGCGCAGGCGAAAACCTTCTGGCCGGCCTCGACATTCCGAAACTCGGCTATCAATGCAGCGAACAGGTCGCTTCGCCGCACGCCATGCATGTGGTCATCAAACGGGCATAGCCGCAACTCCGGTCATTGGCGAAACCCGCAGGTGCAAGTCTCTTTCTCTCCGTCACTATACGGGGAGAGACGGAAATGCGCCTCAATATTTCTCCGGCACGTAAAGTTCTCGCGGCAGAACCTGGCGCTCGTATTCCGGGTTGAACACGCGCTCGGGCAGTGTGATCTCCTCGTGCGGCACATCTTCATACGGCATCTGCTTCAAAAGATGATCGATGCAGTTGAGCCGCGCGCGCTTCTTGTCGTTGCCCTCGACGATGAACCAGGGCGCTTCGGGAATGTTGGTGCGGGCGAAGGTTTCTTCCTTGGCCTTGGTGTATTGCTCCCACCGCACACGCGACTGCAGATCCATGGGCGACAGCTTCCACTGCTTCATCGGATCGTGGATGCGCATCAGGAAGCGCATCTGCTGTTCCTCATCGGTGATCGAGAACCAGTATTTGACCACGGTGATGCCCGAGCGCACCAGCATGCGCTCGAACTCCGGCACGTCATGGAAGAACTCCTCGACCTGCTCGTGCGAAGCAAAGCCCATCACCCGTTCGACGCCGGAACGATTGTACCAGGAGCGATCGAACAGCACGATCTCGCCGCCCGCCGGCAGGTGCGGGACATAACGCTGGAAATACCATTGCGACTTCTCGCGCTCGGTCGGCGCCGGAAGTGCCACAACGCGGCAGATACGCGGATTGAGCCGCTGGGTGATGCGCTTGATGACGCCGCCCTTGCCGGCGGAGTCACGGCCCTCGAAAATCACCACCAGCTTCTTCTTGTGATAGGCGACCCAGGACTGGAGTTTGATCAATTCGGATTGCAGGGTGATCAGGTCGCGAAAATACTGCATGCGATCGATCGAAGGCGGATGCGAGTTCTTGTAGATCTTGGCGATCTCCATCGACAGCGCCGGCTCCGACATTTCGAGTTCATAATCTTCGTCGAGCGTGTCGGCGAGCTCGGCTTCGAGCCAGTCCTTGGCGGGAGAATTCTGTTTTAGCTCGGTCATGTCAGCTGCTCCGCTTGCAAACCCTGTCGGTTCCGGACGGTGTTCCCATTGCTGGCCAGCGGCCTTGATGGAAACACCTGAGCCGACTTCAATATAGGCCGGCAGTGACGGTTTTATTGCAACCCAGGCGTGATTGCAGCCACTGCGGCTGACCGAAGGCGCGTGACGCCTAACCCTCGATGAACCGCCAGAGTTCGGGATCGGGTTCGATCTGCCCGCTGAGCACGAAATATTTGTAGAGCACGAGCAGGGAGATCGCCTGCTCGTCTCGCTCATTGGAAAATTTGCGGCAATAGGCGTTGGCTGCGGCGATGATGCGCTCCGCCGCCGCCGGGTGCGCTTCGAAATAGCGCACCTTTTCGCCGAGATCGGCGAAATCCGGATCGAGTGGCACATAGTGGACATTGGCTTCGAGTTGGCTCTCCGCGAACCATGTCTCGTAGGTCGGCGGCGGCATCAGGCAGAGCGAGTTCGAATTCATGATCCATTTGAGGTTGGTCGCCACGTCATTGCCCTCGAGCGAGACGATGTAGCGGTAGCGCAGATGCTGGCTGATGCTGAGAAAGGGCTTGCTGTATTCGGCCGGAGCACTTCGCTTGTGCGAACCCACGTCGCAGAAAGGCAGGTCGCGCGCTGCGTCCAGAAACCGTGTCCTGATCGGATTGTTGAGATCGCCGCGCCAGATCACGACCGGCAGCTTGTCGGCAAAGGCGACCGCGTCGTCCGGCATGTAAAAGTGGCGGAACTTGTTGAACTTCAGGATGACCGCGTTGCTGTTGTCGGCGCGGATCGGCCGATCCTTGACGAGTGTCGGCACCTTCGGCACATGCCTGACGTCGCCAAACTCCAGGTCGAGGAGCAATGCCCGATCGAAATAACGGGCGAACTCCTTCAGGTCGTAATAGTACATGCTCGGCTCAAACGGCATCTTGTCGATGCGCACCGCATCCGGGCTTGGCATAAAGGTGCCCTGCAGCTTGTTGTAGTCATTCAACCGCCGGTGCACGGCCTCATCCGAGAGCCTGGCCTGCTCCAGGCGGGCCGCCAGCCGTCGTCGGAAGAGGACCTGGGGGGCGATATCGCGCATGACGTTTCGCGCATAGTAGAAAACCTTCTGCGTCGTTCGTTTTATGGTGGCCATCGTACCACGTTGATATCAGGACAAACGCGACCAAAACACCCGGCAGCCCGAGATAGTTCCCGCGCCATGCTCACACGTCATTGTGCCAGGCATTTCGCAACCCGGTGTCATCCAAACGCGAGACCAATGGCGCCGACGCCAAATGTCGCCGGCGACTAGCCCGTTATGTAACGCCAGACCTCGGCATCGGGCTTGATCTGGCCGCTGAGCACGAAATATTTGTAGAGCACCAGCAGCGAGATCGCCTGCTCCGTCTGTTCGTTGTCGAATATCCGGCAATAGGCGTTCGCGGCCGCGATGATGCGCTCGGCCTTCGCCGGGTGCCGTTCGAAATAGGCCACATGTTCGGCCAGGTTCGAGAAATCCGCTTCAAGCGGTACATAATGGACATTGGGCTCGAGCAGCCGTTCCGCGAACCACGTCTCATAGGTCGGCGGCGGCATCAGGCAGAGCGACTTCGAGTTCATGATCCATTTGAGATTGGTCGCCACGTCATTGCCTTCGAGCGAGACGATGTAGCGATAGCGCTGCTGCTGGCTGATGCTGAGAAAGGGCTTGGCGTATTCGGCCGGAGCGTTCGGCTTGTGCGAGCCGGCATCGCAGAACGACAGCTCGCACACAGCCTTCAGAAATCTTGTCCTGATCGGATTGTTGAGATCGCCGCGCCAGACCACCGCAGGCAGCTTGTCGGTAAACGAAATGGCGTCGGCCGGCATCTGGAAGTGACGAAACTTGTCGAGCTTCATGATGACCGCGTTCTTGTCATCATCACGGATCGGCCGGTCCTTCACGATCGACGGCACCTTCGGCACATTCCTGACGTCGCCGAACTCCAGGTCGATGAGCAATCCGGGATCGAAGTAGCGGGCAAATTCCTTCAGGTCGTAATAGTACATGGTCGGCGTGAAGGGCAGCTTGCCGACGCGTACCGCATTCGCGCTTGGCGTGAAAACATCCTGCAGCTTGTTGTAGTAGTTCAACCGCCGGCGCGCCGCCTCATCGGAAAGCCTCGCCTTTTCCAGGCGAAAGCCCAACCTGCGTCTGAACAATGCTTGCGGAACGGCATCGCGCGCAACGTTTCGCGCATAATAGAAGACCTTTGCCGACGTCCGCGCAATTGTGGCCATGGTTCACTTGATCAAACGGGCAGCTCTCAAGACGCTGGCGCCCTGGCGTTTCCTACATCATTGTGGCGCCCATCTGGCAAGGCCCCGGCATATCTTCGACGTCAGCACCCACGCACTATCGTTTCAGCTGTTGTGTTTGACGGCTAATGCTCCTAGGCAGGTTCAGAGCCGCAAGGCAGGTCAAAGGGAGCCGATATGGCGCGAGCACCGAACTACGATCAGGAACGCAAGGAGCGCGACCGGCAGAAAGCGGCCAAAAAGGCCGAGAAGCTGGCGGCCAAGGTTGCCGCGCGGGAGCGGTCGAAGCCCGAGGCCAAAGTCGAAGCCGACACAGGGGAGTGACGGCAACAGGCCCGCGATTGCCGGCTCCGTCTTAACGCATGTCGCGCCGCGTCAGGCGGGCGCCTTGTCGCTGATGAATACATCCACTTCACGCGCCGCGGCGATGAAGGCGCGCCGGGCATTCATGGCCGGCTTGTCGCCGGCCAGCGCGTCGTGGCAGGCCTGAAGTGCCGCGCGATGCTTGGGACTGCGCTTGCCGGGCCAGCTGTTGAGGAGGTAATCGGAAGCCTCCCTCGCCGAACGCAAGAGCTGAGTGCTTCCTGCGGTGACGGACTTGACGGTCACCGGCGTTTCAAATCGGTTGTTTTCCATCGCCGCTCTTACGCCATCGGCGCCCATGAAGCGAGGCCGAAAGTGCACTCCGCGTCCGGACACCGCTTTTTGCCCGGCGAGTGCCCTGCCGGTCAGGCCGCTAAGCGGCGACGACTGCAAATCCCCTGGCGCGAAGACCGCGCCGATCGTTGGCAAGCGACGCCACCAGCCGGTCGCGGCTGCCGATGATGTGGGCTGAAAGCCGGCGCGCCGCTTCATCGGCGTCGCCAAGCCGTGTTGCCGCCAGAATGGCGCGATGTTCGGCCCAGGCGCGGCCAAGGGCTGCTTCGTCGCGCACCTCCAGCCAGCGAGCACGCGACAGGCGCGTCATGGCATCGCGCACCGCCCTGAACAGGAATTCGTTGCCCGACAGCCGCGCCAGCTCGATGTGAAAATCCATGCCGACACGGTGCCATTCCTCGCGCGGCGTGTTTTCGTCGCAGGAATCGAGCATCGCCTCGATGACGTCGAGGGCGCTCCTTTCGTCGTGCGCGCATGTCAGCCTCAGGGCCGCGACCTCGACCGCTTCGCGATAGACCGCGATCTGCTCAAGCTCGGCCAGGTTGATGGGCGAGACCGTCCAGCCGCGCCCGTCCCTGCCGACAAGACCCTCGGTCTCCAGCCGCAGCAGTGCTGCCCTGACCGGCGTGCGCGAGGCGCCGAAGCGGCCTTCGACCCACCGCTCGGTCAATTTCTCGCCGGGACCGATCTCGAGCCCCAGGATCATTTCGCGCAATTGTCGTTCGACATTCTGCATTTGCGACATCGCGCTGCCCTTTTCTGAAGCCGCATTGACAGCGGCCGGGTCGGAGTTCATGACGGATGCCGATTTGGTATCCCAAAGTGGTATCAGCAACAAGTGCCGACACCGAGCAGGCAGGGCATGACACAGGAAGACGCTCAACAAAGCGGTTACAGCATCCACTGGCGGCGCAATCTTGCCGTCTGTTTCGCTGGCTCGTTCAGCACGCTCATCGCCATGACTCTGCTTTTGCCCTTCCTGCCGCTTTACGTCGAACAGCTCGGCGCACAGGGCCATGCGGCGATCGTGCAGTGGTCCGGCATCGCCTATGGCGCCACCTTTTTCGCCGCCGCCCTTGTCGCGCCGTTGTGGGGCCGGCTGGGCGACCGCTATGGCCGCAAGGTGATGCTGGTGCGCGCCAGCTTCGGCATGGCGATCTGCATGTCATTGACGGGCATGGTCGAGACGGTCTGGCAATTGGTGTTGCTGCGCCTGCTGATCGGCTTTGCCGGCGGCTATTCCTCGGGTTCGACCATTCTGGTGGCCATGCAGACACCCAAGGACCGCTCCGGCTGGGCGCTGGGCGTCTTGTCGGCCGGGATCACGGCCGGCTCGCTGGTCGGCCCCCTGCTCGGAGGCGCGTTGCCGCCGGTGATCGGCATTCGCGCCACCTTCCTGTTGTCCGGCGGCGTTATCTTCCTTGCCTTCCTGGCGACGACCTTCCTGATCAAGGAGAACCCGCGCCCGAAGCCCGCCAAGCCGGCGTCGGGCACAAAGCCGAAAAGCGGCTGGTCGCAGATCCCGGACAAACGTCCGGTGGTGGCCATGCTGGCGACCGGCATGCTGCTCGCCTTCGCCACCATGTCGATCGAGCCGATCATCACTGTCTATGTCCAGCAGCTCATCGAGGATCAGAGCCGCGTCACGATGGTCGCCGGCGTGGTGATGTCGGCGGCGGCCCTTGGGACGATCCTGTCGGCGTCGTGGCTCGGCAAGCTTGCCGACCGTGTCGGCCACTGGAATGTCGTGGTTGGGGCGTTGGCCGCCTCGGCCCTGCTGCTCATCCCGCAGGCCTTCGTCACCGATGGCTGGCAATTGATCGGTCTGCGTTTCCTGATGGGCCTGGCGCTCGGCGGCCTGCTGCCCTGCATCACCAGCGTCATTCGCCACAACATCCCCGATGGCGTGGGCGGCAACGTGCTTGGCCTGGCGATTTCGGCGCAATATGTCGGGCAGGTCGCGGGGCCGCTGTCCGGTGGCTTCGTGGGCGGTCACTTCGGCATGCGGGCGGTGTTTCTCGGAACATCGGTGCTGATGGCCGGCGGTGCCGTCTACAACTGGATTGTCCAGTCGCGGCGGACACGGCATATGGTGCTGGAGGCGGGCGAGCCCTGAGACGGGCTTGGCCCGCCGCCGCAGGAAGGAGCCTCGACATGTCCTTCGCCGATCCGAACGGCAGCCGTATGCTTGTGTTTGCCGGCGGTCTCGTCGGCGCGGCGGGCGTGGCGCTGTCGGCAGCGGCCGCGCATCGCGGCGGCGCCTTCACCGGCACGGCCGCGTCATTCCTTTTGATGCACGCGCCGGTGTTCCTGGCCATCGGCCTCATCGGCGCGAATCGCTTTCTGCGGATCGCCAGCTTCGCCCTGCTTGCCGGGCTCCTGCTTTTCGCGGGCGATCTGCTCGCCCGCGATTTCCTCGGATCGAGACTGTTTCCGATGTCGGCGCCGATCGGCGGCACACTGCTCATCGCAGGCTGGCTGGGGATAGCAATTTCTGCCCTGACGCGCCCACATCCTTAGGGAACCAGGAAGGGCTCAGTCCCGACGACGTTCGTGGCGGGCCACCACCTCGCGACTGCGCGTTGCGGGCTTTGTCCGGCGTTGCGCCTCCGGCCGTTCCGCGGCCGGCGCGATGCCCCAATAGTTGCGGTAGATGTCTTCGAACAGATGCTTGATGGGATGCATAGCTTTTCTCCCTTTGAATTGAATTGAATCGATCCAATCAATGGGCGCAGAAAGCTGAGCCGATCAGCTCCGCCTGCGCTCACCAGGAAGCGAAGGTCGCGAATCCATAGGCCCGTTCTACCCCGGCGCCTGGATTGTGGCCGGTCGATCCGATGCTTCAATCGTTGCGATAGACGTCTTCGAACAGGTAGACGATGGGAGCCAATAACGCTCCACTCAAGCCATCAAACAGAAGCGAATCCGCTTTGATTGGATCGATTCAAACATAAACTTGCAATCCTTGCCGAGTCAAGGGGAATTTGAATCGATCCAACGAAAGTACTGGCTGCAAATCCGGAACGTGCTAAATGCATGTCAGGAGGCACGCACAATGGCGTCACTCACCGCAGGCAACCGAAGACCCGTCCGGCTGGCCGACATCGCCAAAGCGGCCGGCGTTTCGCACGGCACCGCATCCAATGTTTTCAGCCGCCCCGAGATCGTGCGCGAAGAAGTCCGCGAACGGGTTCGGGCAGCAGCCGAAGCGATGGGCTACGGCGGGCCTGATCCAAAGGGTCGGCTGCTGCGGGCCGGCAAGGTAAACGCCATTGGCGTTGCCACCGCCGAGCCCCTCTCCTATTTCTTCGACGATCCCTTTGCGCGCGTCATGATGGCGGGCATCTCGCAGGCTTGCGATGCGACCGGAGCCGGCATCTCCCTGGTCTCGGCCGCCAACAACGAACAGCTTGCCTGGAACATCCAGAGCGCCCTGGTCGACGGCTTCATCGTCTTCTGCATCGAAGGCGGTTCGCGCCTGGTGGAATTGGCGCGTGAGCGCAAACTGCCCTTTGTGGCGCTCGACCTGGATTCCGAGGATGGGTCCGTCGCGGCGATCGGTGTCGACAACATCGCCGGCGCCAGCATGGCGGCGCGCCATCTCACCGATCTCGGACATCGCCGCTTCGCGGTTCTGGCGCTGCCTTTCGCTGACGGCAGAACAGGTCTTGTTTCACCCGAGCAGGTTCGAGCCGCGACTTATGCGGGGACGCGCGACCGGCTCACCGGCTATCTCCAGGAGCTTTCCCGCGTTGGCGTCGACGCGTCCAAAGTGCCCGTCTACGAGACCAGCAACGATGCGGCGAGCACGAAAGCGGGGCTCGAAACCATCTTCGCTTCCGACCACCCGCCGACAGCCATCCTGGCGATGTCGGACAGGATAGCCTTGGTGACGCTCGAATGGCTGAGCGCGCGCGGGCTCAACGTCCCCGACGATGTTTCCGTCGTTGGGTTCGATGGTGTTCCGGAAGCATCGGTGTCCGAGCCGCCCTTGACCACCATCGCCCAGCCGATTGCCGAGATGGGCCGCCTTGCCGTCAGGGCGATCCTGGAGAGCGACGGGCCGGTCAGCCGGCAGCAACTGCCGGTCGAACTGATCGTGCGAGGCTCGTCGGCTCCGCCGCGCGGCTGAACCGCATTCCCCTCAGCGATTGGCCCTTGCCACGGCGGAGATACCGAAAGGCGCACGCACCGGCGTGACATCCTTTTGCATCATGCGAACCTTGCCGGAGCCGCCGATGGTCGACAGCCATTCGAGATAGAAGGCGAGCGCGAACTGCATGGCGATGCCGGCTGATAGCAACAGGCTGTCATAGGCAAGCCCGCCCGGATTGACCAGTTTCATCACCTGCGCGACCATGGCGATCACCGTGCCGGCGATGAAGACCGGCAGCGAGCGTTTGCCCAATATCGCCAACGGATGGTCAGGGCTGGTGCGGAACAGGTTGGAGAGCGCTGGCAAGACGACGATCAGATAGCTGACCGCCAGGATGTGCACCAGCCGCGGCAGCGACAGGAAGGTCTTGTCGAAGCCGCCGATCACCACGGGCAGGTTGAACCACGTTATCTGCCCCCAGAGCGGACTGTGCACCCATACCAGTGCCGCCAGCACATAGGCGGCGGCAGCGCCGACCAGCCAGCGGTTGACCGGAATGACACCGCCGCGCCTGACATGCAGCATGGCGGCCACGCCGATGTTGAACAGGAACTGCCAGGACAGAGGGTTCAGGAACCAGAAGCCGGGCTCGGGATAGTTGGGCGGGGCGATCTGCCAGATGCCGGCGACGAGCCACAGCGCACCGGACACGGCAAGTGCCACGGCGGGCCTGTAGCTGATGAACAGGACGAAGGCCGGTGCCATCAAAAGCAGCGCGGCATAGACCGGCAGGATGTTGTTGTAGCCGAGCTGGTGGCCAAGCGTGACGATGCCGACCAGCACTTCCGGCGTGTTCTTCATCAGCGGCTCGATATTGATCATCTTCAGCAGTTCCGGCCGCCCGGCAAGCACCGCCACGGCGCAGAACAGGGCCATCACCATCATCGTCGTGACGATGTGGGCGCTATAGAGCACGCCAGCCCGCCGCCACATCTTCAATGTCGCGAGAAGTCGGCCGCCCGGCCGGAACTTCGTGCCATAGGCGAGCGCGACCGAGATGCCCGAAATCAGCACGAATCCCTCGGCCGCGTCCGAGAAGCCGAAATTCTTGTAGGTCAGGGTCTCGAAGGCCGTGCCTGGCACATGATCGATGAAAATGGTGAGCAGCGCCAGCGCGCGCAGTACATCGATACGCGTGTCGCGTTCGGGCGAAATAGGGGTAGTCATCGACAAAAGGCCTCAAAGCTGGTTGTTCATGTCCAGCAATGCGACCCCCGGCGCACCGCTTCGATTCCTCCCATCGGGAGTATATCGGCGCTGAAACGGGCTGGAATGCGCCTGGTTCAATCAACTTTCGCGGAGCATGAAAATATTGCGTTTTGAAGCCGGCAAATTGAGCGAGACGTCATATAATCAAGAGGATGCGGGATGACTGGCGACAGCGTCGAAAACAGCCCGCTGCGGATGGATCTGGCCTTTCGCTATCGTCTCCTGGGGGCCGGCAGGGACGGCTGTGAGTGCCTTTTCCTGCTGCATGGATCGGGCGTCGACGAGACCACCCTGGTGCCGCTGGCAAGACGGATCGCGCCCGGCGCCGTGCTGGTCGCGGCACGTGGCCGTATCCCCCAGGAGGACGGTTTTCGCTGGTTCGAGCGGGTAACCCCGACGCGTTTCGAACAGAAGAGTATTCTTGCGGAAACGGCTGCCTTCGCGGCATTCGCAAGCCAGGCCGCCAAGCGCCATGGGCTCGACCTCGATCGCGCGACCTTCCTCGGCTACTCGAATGGCGCCAACCTGATTTCCAGCCTGATGCTGCTCCATCCCGGTATCGTGCGCAGGGCGGCGCTGCTGAGGCCAATGCCCGTGCTCGACCAAACGCCGGCGACGGACCTGAAGGGAACCCGCGCACTGATCATCGCCGGGGCCGTCGACGAAACCTACGGACCCTCCGCGCCGGCGCTGGTGACGCTGCTCAGCCGGCATGGTAGCGAGATCGAGGCCCGGATCATCCCATCGGGCCACGAAATCGGTGATCCCGACGCCGCGATCGTCAGGCAATGGCTGGCGGGGCCGGCTGCCGTGGCGCACGTAGGCTGAAAGGTGACGCTATTTACCCCGAATTATCCCCGAAAGTGGCCTGGGGCTTCCTTTCTCCACAGCGGCGACATATCTCTGTTACAGACTGTCTATCGAGATACTGTTCACTGAGGGGGAGGTCTGCATGGCCGACAAGAACAGCATCACTCTGCTCGACGACACTTCGCAATTGCCGGTCATCGCAGCCAATCCAGCCGAAATCGCCAAGATCGAGGACAGCATCGACGTGCGCGATCGCGCCGCGATTTCGGTCTTTGGAGACCGCGCCCAGCAATCCGTCAGCGACTATGCCGACAAGATCCTGTCGCAGATCCGCAACCGCGATCTCGGCGACACCGGCGACCTCCTGACCGACATCATCATGAAGGCCAAGAACCTCGATCCGGCCTCGCTGAAAGACCAGGGATTTCTCAGCAATCTGTTCTCCTCGTTCAAGGCGCGGCTGGAGCGCTTCAAGGAAAAATACGAGGACGTGGCGGGACAGATCGACCGCATCGGCCTGGAACTCGACCGCCACAAGGATACGCTGCGGCGCGACATCGCGGTGCTCGACGACCTGCATGAGCAGACGAAGGACTCCATCCTCAAGCTCGATGCCTATGTGCAGGCCGGCAAAAAATTCGTCGACGACTACCGCGCCAACGAACTGCCCAAGCTGAAGGTGGCGGCCGACGCCAAGGGCAGCGACGCGGGCGGCACATTGGAGGCGCAAGGCTATCAGGACGCGGTACAAGCGCTGGATCGCCTTGAAAAACGTATCTTCTACCTGGTGCAGGCGCGCCAGCTCGGCATTCAGCAGCTGCCGCAGATCCGCATCGTCCAGTCGGGCGACGAGACGCTGATCGAGAATCTGCAGGCGACTTCGGCGCTGACCGTGCCGGCCTGGAAGCAGAAAATGGTCATCCTGCTCGGACTGACCAACCAGAAATCGGCGCTTGAGCTGCAGAAGACGGTGACGGACGCCACCAACGAGATGATCCGCCAGACATCGAAGATGATGAAGGATCAGGCGATCTCGATCGAGGAGCAGGCGCAGCGCGGCATCGTCGACGTCGAAACGCTGGCGCAGGCCAACCGCGATCTCATCGACACCGTGCAAGGCGTGCTCAAGGTCCAGCAGGAGGGCCGGCAAAAACGGGCCGACGCCGAGAAGCAGATGGACCAGATGACCGCCGATCTCAAGAAAGCGCTCACCCAGGGCTGACGGAGGCTTGATGCCGAAGACGCTGACGTCGGTTCTCGTCCTTGTGGTCTCCCTGCTGCTGGCCGCCTGCAATTCCAGCAATGTGAAATTCTCGATCGTCTCCGGCTCCGAAAACACGGTGCTGGAGCCGATCGTGCAGGAGTTCTGCGCCAAGCAGGGTGCGACCTGCACCATCTCCTACCAGGGGTCGCTCGACATCGGGCTCGGCCTGCAAAAGCCTGATGGCCTAGAGCACGACGCGGTGTGGCCGGCATCGAGCGTCTGGGTCGACCTGTTCGATTCCGGCCGCAAGGTGCGCAACCTGACCTCGATCGCGCAGATGCCGGTCATTTTGGGCGTGCGCAAATCCAGGGCCGCCGAACTCGGTTGGGTCGGCAAGCAAGTGTTCATGAAGGACATCCTCGCCGCGGTGAAGGATGGCAAGCTGAAATTCCTGATGACCTCGGCCACGCAGTCGAATTCGGGCGCCAGCGCCTATCTCGCCATGCTGTCCAGCGCGCTTGGCGGCAAGCAGGTGATCGAGCCCGGCGATCTCGACAATCCGGCCGTGCACGACACGGTCAGCGCCCTGCTGCAGGGCGTCGAGAGGTCTTCCGGATCGTCCGGCTGGCTCGCCGACCTCTATGTCGAGTCCGCGCGTCAGGGCACGCTCTATGACGCGATGTGGAACTACGAAGCGACGCTCAAGGAGGCCAACAATAAGTTAAAGCAGATGGGCGACGAGCCGCTCTATGCGATCTATCCGGCCGACGGGGTCGCCGTCGGCGATTCGCCGCTCGGCTTCATCGACCATGGCCACGGCCCGGATGTCGAAAAATTCTTCACCGATCTGCTCGCCTATCTGCAGTCGGACGCGGTGCGCAAACGCATCGCCGACACCGGCCGGCGGCTGCCGCTTGGCGGCTCGGCGATCCAGGCCGCGGCTGAACCGGACTGGAATTTCGATCCGGGCAAGCTGGTGACCTCGATCCGCATGCCGGAGCCGGCGGTGATCCGTAAGGCGCTGGATCTTTACCAGCAGGCCTTGCGCAAGCCGTCGCTGACGGCGCTCTGTTTCGACTTCTCCGGCTCGATGGAGAACGAAGGCGAGAAGCAGCTCCAAGCGGCCGCACAGTTCCTGTTCACACCGGAGAAGGCGAGCGAGGTCCTGGCGCAATGGACGCCCGCGGACCGCATCTTCGTGCTGCCCTTCGACGGCACGGTGCGCACCGTTTTCGAGGCGAGCGGCGACCCGGCCGGGCAGAGCCAGTTGCTCGGCGATGTCGCGGAGCAGCATGCCGGCGGCGGCACGGACATGTATGCCTGTGCCGAACAGGCGCTGCAGAAGATCACCGCAACCGCCGAGCTTGCGAAATACCTACCGGCGATCGTCATCATGACCGACGGCCGCACCGATGGCAGCGCCGACCGCTTCCTCGAGCAATGGCATCAGGCGCCGGTGCGCGTGCCGGTGTTCGGCATCACTTTCGGCGACGCCGACAAGAGCCAGCTCGACAGCCTCGCCAAGGCGACATCGGCGCGCGTTTTCAATGGCAGCGGAGATCTGGCAGGCGCCTTCCGCGCCGCTCGCGGCTACAATTAAGGCAGGACATGCGCGGCTTTGGCAATGATTGGAACTGGATTGTGGCGGGCCTGGTTTCCGCCGCGCTGCTGATCGGTCTGAGCGCCCTCACCCAGTTCCCGTTCCTGGTCTCGGCGGTGATCTCAGCGCTGGTCTTCGCCGGGCTGGTGTTCGTGCTGGCGCCGCGTCAGCTGTTCGAAGGGCTCGATCTCAGCTCGATCAGCGGCAGCCGCGTTGCGTTTGCCCGCGAACTCCTGGCGCAGGCGCAGCCGGCTGCGGACCGGCTCACGGCAGCTGCCGGTTCGATCGCCGACAAGGACATGAAGGCCAAGGTGAAGAACCTGTCCGATATTGCCGCCGACGTGATTTCCAAGGTCGAACAAAAACCGGAGACCGCGCCTTCGGTGCGGCGCTTCCTTACCTATTATGTGCCGCAAGCGGCGGAGGTGGCGGAGGGCTACGCGACGCTGGCGAACCGGCGGGCGCCAAGCCAGGCGCGGCTTGCGAATGTCGGTGCTGTCATCGCCAAGCTGCAGGACGCCTTCGTCCATTATTCCGACAGCCTCGCCGACAGTGAGCTCGGTACGCTCGACGTTGACCTGCGACTCATTCAGGAGTCGCTCAAAGAGGATATCGGTCGCTGATGGCCATTTCACGCCGCGCTTTCGGACTGGGACTGCTGGGTGCCGCCGCGGCCGGCACCGGCGGCTATCTGACGCTGAAAGACCGGCCGGAATTTCGCGGCTATCTCGGCAACCGGGCACATCTGTTCGGCTTCATCGGCGGCGAGAAGCAGGCCTTCCTCGCCGATCCGGATGTCGTCCATGCGCTCGGCGGATATGGGCTGGAGCTCGACGCGCGCGTCGCCGGCTCGGTCGAGATGGTCCGCGAACAGGTATTGTTGTCGCAGAAGCCGCAGTTCCTGTGGCCGTCCTCGTCGATCATGGTCGATCTGGCGCGCAAAAGCGGCGTGGCGATCCGCAACGACCAGGTCGTGCTCAATTCACCGATCGTCGTCTACACCTGGGGACCGGTGGTCGAGGGGCTGAAAAAGAGCGGGCTGGTCACCGTCGCCGCCAAGGGCGGTTATAACCAGCTCGACCTCAAGGCGCTGCTCGAGGCCATCCTTGCCGGCAAGAACTGGTCGGATCTGGGCATCGCCGAGCTCTACGGCCGGACCCGGATTGTCTCCACCGATCCGAACCGTTCGAATTCGGGCTTCATGTTCGCCGGTCTGGTGCTGAGCCTGATGAGCGGCGACGTGGCGACGCAGGAACTGCTTGCCCAGCATGGCGACAAGGCCAAGGCGATCTTCCGTAGCATGGGGTTGAAATCCTCATCGTCGGGAAAACTGTTCGACCAGTACATTGCCGGCGGTCTTGGTGCCGAGCCGATGGTGGTGGGTTATGAGAACCAGCTGGTGGAATGGGCGCTTGCCGACCCGGCCCGCTGGCAACGCGTGCAGGCCGGCGCCGGCGCCAAGCCTGAAATCCTCTACCCGCGCCCGACGGTCTATTCGGCGCACCCGCTGATCACCATAGACCCGACCGTCGACAGGTTGCTGGAAGCACTGACCAGTCCGAAGCTGCAGGAGCTCGCCTGGTCGAAGCACGGTTTCCGTGGGCCGCTCGGCACGGTCGCGGCCGGCAGCGACACCATTGCCGGTGTGCGACCGGCGGAAATCGAGGCAGTGCTGCCCATGCCTTCGGCCGATGTGATGCTGGCGCTGCTGTCGCAGCTGGACGGATAGAGTCTACCGCCCCATCCTGTTCCAGGCGTCGAGGCCGGCGATCTTGTAAGCCTCCGCCAGCGTCGGATAGTTGAAGGTGTTGTTGACGAAGAAGTCGACGGTGCCGCCGAGATTGATGACGGCCTGGCCGATATGGATCAGCTCGGTTGCGCCCTCGCCCACAATATGCGCGCCGAGCAGGCGGCGCGTCTCGATCGAGAACAGGAGCTTCAGGAAGCCGGTATCGACGCCCATTATGTGGCCGCGCGACGTCTCGCGGAAGCGCGCGACACCAACCTCATAGGCACCGCCGCTCTGGCGCACCTGCTCCTCGGAATGGCCGACCGTGGAGATCTCCGGCACCGCATAGATCCCATACGGAAAGGTTTCCGGCGGCGGTGGCAACGTCACGCCGAAAGCATGGCAGGCCGCCACCCTACCCTGCTCCATCGATGTCGAGGCAAGACTCGGAAAGCCGATGACATCGCCGGCGGCGTAGATGTTCGGCACACTGGTCTGGAAAGTCTGCGGATCGACCTTGATGCGGCCCCTGGAGTCGGCCTCGATGCCGACCACGTCGAGACCCAGGCTGCCGACATTCCCGGTGCGGCCGGCGGCGTAGAGCACGACCTCCGAACGAATGGTGCGGCCGTCGGCCAATTCCACCTCGGCGGCTTCGGGCCTGGAACGGATTTCCTTCACCGCGCTGCCCAGCCGGATCGTCATGCCGCGATCGCGCATCTGGTGGATGAAATCGTCGACGATCTCGCGGTCGACGAAATCGAGGATGGAGTTGCGCGGCTCGACCAGTGTCACCGGTACATCGAGCGCGGAAAAGATCGTGGCATATTCGACGCCGATGACGCCGGCGCCAATCACGGTCAGCGTGCGGGGGAGGCGGTGGAGCTCCAGCATCTCGTCGCTGTCGAAGACACGGGTCTTGTCGAAAGGCACGTCGCTCGGCCGGTGCGGCCGGGTGCCGACCGCGATCAGCGCATTGGCGAAACCGACTTCGCTGTAATCGCCATTGTCCGATGTCAGGCTGACCTTGTTGGGGCCGAGGAACTTCACCGCCGCACGCGCGCTCTTGACCGCGTTGCGCATGAACTGGTGCTGCAGCACCTCGACCTCGTGGTCGAGCGTCTTGTGCAGGCGCTCGATCAGGTCGCCGACCGAGATGTCCTGCTTGACCCGGTAGCCGCGCCCGTAAAAGCCGCGCTCGCGCCAGCCTGACAGGTTAAGGACCGTTTCGCGCAGCGTTTTCGAGGGGATTGTGCCGGTGTGCACGGAGACGCCGCCCAGGCGCCGGCCACGGTCGACCACCAGCACCGATTTGCCGAGCTTGGCCGCTTGCACCGCCGCGCGGCGGCCGGAAGGGCCGCTGCCAATGACCAGCATGTCGTAGTCCATATCGCCCCGTCCCTCGCCTCTTTCCCAGAGTGCTTTTGTTGCGCCGCAACAAGCTAATGCCATCCGCGTGCCAAATTCAACCGGTTCGGATTATGCTCGTCGCGGTTCGAGCCTTGCGCCCCGGTGATAGTCCTGGCCTTGATTCCGATACAGAACTTCACCATCTCATCATTGAGTGGCCCGCACCCTATGTCGGGCCTCGTTACGAGGAAATGACATGAACGCGCGCGTTCTCGACGGCGAAATCATCAATACCCGGCTCGACGATGTCAGGGCCTATGAAGGCGTGCGCACGAGGCGCGTGCTGGCCTTCGTGCTCGACTACGTCATTGTCGCATTGCTCACCATTCCCTTCGCCATACTGGTGTTCTTCCTCGGACTTTTGACCCTCGGGCTTGGCTGGATGCTGTTCGGCATCCTGGTGCCGGCCGTCGCCATCCTTTATATCTGGAACACGCTGGGCAGCGCCGACCAAGCCACCACGGGCATGAAGATGATGGGCATTCGCCTCGACCGACTCGACGGCAGGCCGATCGATGGCCTCACCGCGGTCGTCCACTCCGTGCTGTTCTGGGCCGGCAACGTCATCCTGTCGCCGCTGGTCCTGCTGGTGACCCTGGTCGCTGATCGTAAGCGCACGCTACATGACCTTCTGCTCGGCACGGTGGTCAGCCGCACCGGCCGTTAAAGGCATTTTTCGGAAGCGCTCCCGTCGCGTCAGCGCAAATGTGAAGGCGTCCGCTTGCCCGCGCCTTCACAATCCTGTTGAATTTTTCGCTTTCCGCGCCAAAGGTAGAGCGACTCGAAGGAGTGTTTCCAAGGCTCGATGACGCAGCATCCGACCCAGTCGCCGCAGTTCTTCCTGACCGCGCCGTCGCCGTGCCCCTATCTCGACGGCCAGTTCGAGCGCAAGGTGTTCACGCATCTGGTCGGCGACAAGGCCTCCGAAATGAACGACCTCCTGACGCAAGGTGGCTTCAGGCGTTCGCAGAACATCGCCTACAGGCCGGCTTGCGAGACCTGCCGCGCCTGCGTTTCGGTGCGCATCCTCGCCCAGGAATTCGTTGCCAGCCGCAACATGAAGCGCGTGCTGCAGCACAATTCCGATCTCGTCGGCGCGATGCACGATGCCGAGCCCTCGACCGAACAATATTCGCTGTTCCGCAGTTATCTCGACGCCCGCCATCGCCGCGGCGGCATGTCCGACATGACGGTGCTCGACTACGCCATGATGGTCGAGGACACCCATGTCGACACCAAGGTGATCGAATACCGGCGGCGCGGACCCGATACCTTCATCACCGGCAAGGGTCAGGGCGAACTCATCGCGGTGGCGCTCACGGACAAGATGGCCGACGGGCTGTCGATGGTCTATTCCTACTTCAATCCCGATTTCGAGGAGCGTTCGCTCGGCACGTTCATGATCCTCGACCACATTGCCCGCGCCAAGGCGATGGGCCTGCCCCATGTCTACCTCGGCTACTGGGTCAATGGCTCGCGCAAGATGAATTATAAGATGCGCTTCATGCCGCAGGAGCATCTCGGCCCGAAAGGCTGGGAACGCTACACCAACGAAGCGGTTTCACGCTGAGTTTTTCCACGATCCACGCTTAAACTGTTTCAACGCGGGCGATGCTGGTCTTTCAGCCGGTTGGCTGGAGAGAGTGCGCCATTGCACCGGCCAGCCACCAGCCCGTATTTCATTGCGAAAGTTCCTGCATGTCCTCTCCCTACGATCACCAGAAAGGTCTTTTGATAACCGCCATCGGCGGCCTGACACTGACTGTCGACATACCATTGATCCGCCTCGCCGACGGTGGCGCATGGACGATCATGCTGCTGCGCACCGGCACCACATTCGTCGCGGCTATGATCATCTGGTCGGTCTGGCGCTCCCTGAGCCGGAACGCCCCGCCGCTCATCCCCGGCTGGTCGGGGCTGATCGTGGCAATATGCTATGGGCTGACCAGCGTTACCTTCATCACTGCCGTGTACCACACATCAACCGCCGACCTGGTGTTCATCCTGGCCTTCAACACGGTCTTCGCGGCGCTGCTGTCGTGGATATTCCTCGGGGAAACACCGCGGCTGGCGACGATCATTGCCATGGCTGTCATGATCCTCGGCGTGCTGGTCATCGTCGGCGGCTCGATCGGCACCGGTCACCTCTTCGGCGATTTCATGGCGCTTTGCTCGGCTTTCTTCGTCGCGGTGGCCATCACCATCTCGCGCGCCAGCGGCAAGGACATGGGTTTCACCTCACTCGTCGGCGTCCTTCTGCCGCTTGGGCTGGCAGCCTTCATGGTCACCGGCGAAGGCTTTCATGTGAATGCGCCATGGTGGATCATCTTCAACGGCGCCGTCATCATGCCGATCTCGTTCTTCTGCCTCGCGGCCGGGCCGAAATACATTTCAGGACCGGAAGTGGCGATGTTCTACCTGCTCGAAACCGTGCTGGCGCCAGTCTGGGTGTGGATGATTTTTGCCGAGACGCCGACCCGCAACAGCCTGATCGGCGGCGGAATCCTGACCGTCACGCTGGTCGCGCATTCGCTCTGGCAGCTGCATGACGGCCGCAAGCGCCGCGTAGACTTCGCTGTGCACCATCCGGTGTAGGAGAACCGGGCCAGTATAAGGGTATCTGGCTTTGGGTCAGGCGCTGGCCTTCTTGGCCGCGCCAGCTTCCGGCAAGATCTCGATCTGTGGACCGGCCTCGATCTCGGCCGCCGAGTCGGCGGCCATCTCGTCGGAAAGTTCCACCTCGCGCAGCCACTCGCGCCAGATCGCGACCAGCAGCGCCATCAGCACCGGGCCGATGAAGAGACCCAGGAAGCCCATGGTCTTGACGCCGCCGATCAGGCCAAAAAAGGTCGGCAGGAAGGGTAGTTTTATCGGTCCACCGACGAGCTTCGGACGCAACGTCTTGTCGACGATAAACAGCTCGACCGTGCCCCATATGAACAGCGCCAGGCCGGCCATCGGCGAGCCGCTGGCGGCGAGGTAGATCGACACCAGGGTGAAGGACAGCGGGGCCCCGCCGGGGATCAGCGCCATGACGCCGGTCAAGGCGCCGAGCGTGACCGGCGACGGTACGCCAGCCAGCCAGTAGGCGATGCCCAGCACCAGCCCCTCACCGATGGCGATGACGGTCATGCCGGTCACGGTCGACGAGATGGTCGCGGGCACGACGCGCGAAATCCGCTCCCAGCGTGTCGGCAAGATACGCTCGCCCAGACGGTCGACCTGGCCAGCAAAATGCTCGCCGTCGCGGTAGGCGAAGAACAGCGCGATCATCATGAACAGCAGCGTCAAAAGCAGCCCGAAGGCACTGCCGCCGGCGGCGAGCGCGCCGCGATAGATGCTGCCGATATTGGCGCCGCTGACCAGTTGGATCAGTTCGCCGATGCCGCCGGGATGGCCCAAATTGGTGGTCCACTGCTCGTTCAGCCATTCGCCCACGACAGGCATGGTGGCGATCCAGTGCGGCGTCACGGCCCCATGGCGGTTGGTTTCGATGGCCCAGCCGACCCATTCGCGCACCTCGTTGATGGCATAGGTGCCGGCAAGGGCGATCGGTATGACCAGGAAGGCGAGGATGAACAGGATGGCAAAGGTGGCGGCTATGGTGCGGTTGCCGCCAACGCCGGCCAGCAGGCGTCGGTAGAGCGGCCAACTTGCGAAAGCGATGACCAACGCCGCCAGAACTGGGAACAGGAAGCCGTGGAAGAAATAGACGCCGGCGGCGACGATCAGCACCAGCAGCCAGCGTGCCGCCGACAGCGGCGGAATGACAGCTGACCGCAGCGGCGTCGACAGGCCGAACAGGCGCTGCTGCCGTTCCGGTTTCTGGATTCTCGCTTCCTTCAAATGCCCTGCTCTCCCCGGCCCATCCGGTCAGTTATGCACTGATATAGTGCAGCAATCGTGACGATACTCCAAAATGATTGGAAATCGCCCCGTCGGGGCGGAGATGGCCGGCAGGCCATAGGGCCACGCGGAAGTGCTGGCCTGTTCTTTTACCACAAAGAGGGCATCACGGCAGGTCGTACCGGCCCCCTCTGTCGCCTTCGGCGACATCTCCCCCTCGAGGGGGGAGATCAGCGCGTCATCCGAACTTGCCCGTCCTCGGGAATCCCTTTGGCACCATGCGCCCGGCCGACGCACGGGCGCCGATCCATTCGGCCAGTTCCTCGCGCGAACGGGTGAAGGTGCGGTCAGCCGAATCCTGCCAGGACAAGCCGGTCTCCAGCGTGAACGGCTTGAGGTCGAGCAAGCCGCCATCCTTGTATTTCTGCAACCGCACGCCCTTGCCGCGGCCCATCTCCGGAATCTCGGAGAGCGGGAACACCAGCATCTTGCGGTTCTCACCGACGATAGCCAGGTGATCGCCGGTGACCGGCACGCAGCGCTTGGCCTCGTCTGGCGCCTTGACGTTCATCACCTGCTTGCCCTTGCGGGTGTTGGCGACGACTTCCTCCTCCGGCACGATGAAGCCGTTGGCCTCGAACGAGGCCAGCAGCAGCTTGCGCTTCGGATCGTGGACGAAGGCGGTGACGATGTCCTGGTCGTTGTCCATATCGACGATGATGCGGATCGGCTCGCCGTGACCGCGCCCGCCCGGCAGCCGATCGGCACCGATCGTGTAGAACTTGCCGCCGGTTGTGAAGACCAGCACCTTGTCAGTGGTCTGGGCATGGAAGGCGAGCTTGAGGCTGTCGCCTTCCTTGAATGTCAGCGTCGAAAGGTCGGCCAGATGACCCTTCATCGCCCGCAGCCAGCCCTTCTCCGAAACCACCACGGTGACCGGTTCGCGCTCGATCATGGCGTGCGCGATGTCGGTCAGGTCGTGCTCGGGCGCATCGGCGAACTGGGTGCGCCGCTTGCCGAGGTTGGTCTCCGGGCCGAATTTTTCACGCAGATTGGCGACTTCCCACTTGATCGTCGACCACTGCTTCGCATCGGACGCCAGCAGCGCCTCGATCTGCTTCTTCTCGGCGCTCAGGCCGTCGAATTCCTTGCGGATTTCGAATTCTTCCAGCTTGCGCAAAGCGCGCAGGCGCATGTTGAGGATGGCTTCAGCCTGCGTGTCGGTGAGCGACCAGCGGGCCATCATCACCTGCTTGGGCTCATCCTCCTCGCGGATGATCTTGATCACCTCGTCGATGTTGAGATAGGCGATCAGGTAACCGGCAAGGATCTCCAGCCGTCTTTCGATCTCGCCCAGGCGATGCCTCGA
This sequence comes from Mesorhizobium sp. B2-4-12, assembly GCF_006441575.1. NCBI lineage: Bacteria > Pseudomonadati > Pseudomonadota > Alphaproteobacteria > Hyphomicrobiales > Phyllobacteriaceae > Mesorhizobium > Mesorhizobium sp. B2-4-12. The sequence goes on along the minus strand of NZ_VFVC01000017.1, from coordinate 56,788 downwards.
GCGACGGACGAGCACGTCGCGACGGTGGTCGAGCCATTCCTGCAGCACGCCCTTCAGCGACAGCACATTGGGCACCTTGCCGCGCGACAGCACGTTCATGTTGAGGGGGAACCGGCTTTCGAGCTCGGTGAGCTTGAACAGCGATTCCATCAGGATGCCCGGATCGACGGAACGGCTCTTCGGCACCAGCACGACGCGGATGTCCTCGGCACTTTCGTCCCTGACATCCTCCAGCAGCGGCAGTTTGCGGGCCATTAACAGCTCGGCGATCTTCTCGATCAGCCGGGCCTTTTGCACGCCATAAGGAATTTCGGTGACGACGATGCTCCAGGTGCCCCTGCCCTGGTCCTCCTGGCTCCATTTCGACCTGACACGAAAGCCGCCGCGGCCGGTCTCGTAGGCTTCCAGGATGGAGGCGCGGCTGTCGACGATAATGCCGCCGGTCGGGAAATCCGGGCCCTGGACGAAATCCATCAGCTTTGCCACCGGCGCGTCCCGGTGCTCGATCAGGTGCAGTGCGGCGTCGCAGAGTTCGGACGCGTTGTGCGGCGGGATCGATGTCGCCATGCCAACCGCGATGCCGGACGAGCCGTTGGCGAGCAGATTGGGAAAGGCGCCGGGCAGCACCACCGGCTCCTCGTCTTCCTCATTATAGGTCGGCCGATAATCGACGGCATCATCGGTGATGCCGGCGAGAAGTTCGGTCGCGACGTCCGTCATGCGCGCTTCGGTGTAGCGCATGGCGGCTGCGTTATCGCCGTCGATGTTGCCGAAATTGCCCTGGCCGTCGACCAGCGGATAGCGCATCGAAAAATCCTGCGCCAGCCGCACCAGCGCGTCATAGATCGACTGGTCGCCATGGGGATGGAACTTGCCCATCACCTCGCCGACGATACGGGCGCATTTGGCGAAGCCCTGGTCGGGATTGAGGCGCAGCAGCCGCATGGCGTGCATGATCCGGCGGTGGACCGGCTTCAGTCCGTCGCGCACGTCGGGCAGCGCCCGATGCATGATGGTCGACAGCGCATAGGCGAGATAGCGCTCTTCCAGCGCCTTCTTCAGATCGACCGGTTCAATGTTGTCGCCGCCACCATCTTCAGGTGGCAAAAGCCTTTTTCCCATGTGCTGGAACTAGCCGAGCGGGTGATTCGCGGCAAGAGGCGCGAACCGCGCCGACCGCCTTGCGCGCTTTCTGCAACACGGGACGGCAACGGCGGGCTTGCCGACCAACATCAATCTGTTACATGCCGCATCTATTGCGAAGCGCGATGATACCGGGTGGCCCGATCTTCATGCCAAATTCACTGCTTTGTCGGATGACGTCGGAGGCAGGTTTGCCTTTCGCCGTGATTTTTGACCATTGTGGCGGGAGATGCCTTTTTCCGGACCAGTTCGTCACGGAATGGTGATGGCGCAAAGAATTGAAAAATAATTTCAGGATCTCAGGGAACTCCGCGATGACAATCAGACGCCCAACTCTCCGGAAATTCGCTCTTTCGACCTTCTTGCTCACACTGCCGCTGAATGCGGCCCTTGCCCAGGACACGGCGGTCGCCGATCGGCTGAAGGCGGCGCTGGCCGCCCAGGGCATCGACATCTCCTGGACCGGCGTGACCGGCGACAACACCAGCATGGTGTTGCAAGGCGTGTCGGTAAAGCCGGCGGCGGAAAAGGAGCCCCTCACCATCGGTGACGTCAAACTCGAAGGCATTACCGCGGCGAATGGTGGCTTTGACATCGCCACCGTTTCGACATCGGCCTTCGAACACAGCAAGGACGGCGTCACCCTCGATCTCAGCCCCTTCGTCATCCATGACATGGCGGTTCCCGCCGACGGCGCAACGGGCCCGCTCGGCTCCCTGATGATGTACAAGTCCGCCGAACTTTCGAACATGACGGTCAAGGTCGCCGACAAGACCGCCTTCTCGATGGACGGGCTCGCCATCGAGATTACGCCACCGGCCGACGGCAAGGCTATGGAATTCACCGGCACCACGGAAAAGTTCCACGCGGATCTGACGCTGGTCGATGACCCCAAGTCGAAAGAGGTGATCGATGCGCTTGGCTACCAGAACATCTCGGGCAATTTCGAGATGGCTGGCACCTGGCAGCCAACCGACGGCAAGATGGACCTGTCGAAATACGACATCTCCGTCGAGAATGCCGGCACGCTCGGCATGACCTTCAACCTCGGCGGCTACACGCTGGACTTCATCAAGTCACTGCAGGAGATGCAGAAGAAGATGGCGGCACAGCCCCAAGGCGCCGACAATTCCGCGCAAGGCATGGCCATGCTCGGCCTCTTGCAGCAGCTTTCGTTCAACAGCGCCTCGATTCGTTTCGACGACGATTCGCTGACCGGCAAGGTGCTGGACTATGTCGGCAAGCAGCAAGGCATGTCGGCCAAGGACGTCGCCAACCAGGCCAAGGCGATCGTGCCGTTCGGCATGGCGCAGCTCAACAATCCCGAATTGACGGCGCAGGTTACGGCAGCGGTCAGCAAATATCTCGACGACCCCAAGAGCCTCGAAATCTCGGCCGAACCGCCGGCATCGGTGCCGTTCGCGCTGATCATGGCGGGCGCCATGTCCAACCCCCTCGACCTGCCGAAGACGCTCGGCGTGGCCGTCAAGGCCAACGAGGACTGATCGAATTAGCTATCTTCTCCCCGTCACTATACGGGGAGAAGGTGCCGGCAGGCGGATGAGGGGCAGCGCCTACGCTTGCGAATATGAATTCGATTCTGAAATGAAACGATTGCCTGTCAAAAGGCCTCAGCTGCTACGACCGCTCGCAAATCGCCAGCACCCGCGCAGCCCCTCATTGTCCTGCCGGACATTTCCCTCGTATAGTGACGGGGAGAAATGGCAGTTGCAACGCTGCCGTCAGTCCTTCTTGATCGGCGCCACACGTAGGGCCAGTTCGCGAAGCTGCTGCGGCGAGGCTTCCGAGGGCGCGTTCATCAACAGGTCATAGGCCTGCTGGTTCATCGGGAACATGGTGATCTCGCGCAGGTTCTTCGCCCCGACAAGCAGCATGACGACGCGGTCGACACCGGCGGCCATGCCGCCATGCGGGGGCGCGCCGTACTGGAAGGCGCGGTAAAGGCCGCCGAAGCGCTCTTCCACCGTGGCGCGGTCCAGCCCGACGGTCTCGAACGCCTTGACCATGGTTTCAGGCAGATGGTTGCGGATGCCACCGCTGGCGATCTCAAAGCCATTGCAGACCATGTCGTACTGGAAGGCCTTGATGCCGAGCAGATCCTCGCCGTTCAGCGCATCGATGCCGCCCTGCGGCATCGAAAACGGATTGTGGGCGAAGTCGATCTTCTTCTCGTCCTCGTTCCATTCGAAAAACGGGAAATCGACGATCCAGCACAGTTCGAAGCGCTCGCGGTCGACGAGATTTAACTCCTCGCCGGCGCGGGTGCGTGCCGCTCCGGCAAAGGAAACGAACTTCTTCGGATCGCCGGCGACGAAGAAGGCGGCATCGCCATCGGCGAGGCCGAGCTGCTGGCGGATCGCCTCGGTGCGCTCCTCGCCGATGTTCTTGGCGAGCGGGCCGGCGCCTTCGAGCTTTTCACCCTCCTTGCGCCAGAAGATGTAGCCCAGCCCCGGCTGGCCCTCGCCTTGCGCCCAGGAATTCATGCGGTCGCAGAAGGCGCGGCTGCCGCCGGTCTTTGCCGGAATGCCCCAGACCTCGGCCTTCGGGTCGTTGGCCAGGATGTTGGCGAACACCTTGAAGCCGGAATCGCGGAAATGCTCCGAGACGGCCTGCATCTCGATCGGGTTGCGCAGGTCCGGCTTGTCGGAGCCGTATTTGCGCATGGCGACATCATAGGGAATGCGCTGGAATTTCTGTGTTACCGGCTTGCCGTTGGCGAAGGTCTCGAAGACGCCCCGCATCACCGGCTCCATGGTCGACAACACGTCGTCCTGCTCGACGAAGCTCATTTCGAGGTCGAGCTGGTAGAATTCACCGGGCAGACGGTCGGCGCGCGGATCCTCGTCGCGGAAGCAGGGCGCGATCTGGAAATAGCGGTCGAAGCCGGACACCATGATCAACTGCTTGTACTGCTGCGGCGCCTGCGGCAGCGCGTAGAACGTGCCGGGATGGATACGCGACGGCACCAGGAAGTCACGCGCGCCTTCCGGCGAGGAGGCGGTGAGAATCGGCGTCGAGAACTCGGTGAAGCCGACATCGGTCATGCGCTTGCGCATCTCGGCGATGATCTTCGTGCGCGCCACGATGTTCCTGTGCAGCGTCTCGCGGCGCAGGTCGAGGAAACGATATTTAAGCCTGATGTCCTCGGGATAGTCGGGCTCGCCGAACACCGGCAGCGGCAATTCCTTGGCGGCCGACAGCACCTCGATCTCGCGGGCGAAAATCTCGATCTCTCCCGTCGGCAGGTTGGCGTTGACGGTCTCGGGCAAGCGTGCCTTGACCTCGCCATCGACGCGGATGACCCACTCGCCACGCAAGGTCTCGGCGACCTTGAAGGCTGGCGAATCGGGATCGGCGACGATCTGGGTCAAACCATAGTGGTCGCGCAAGTCGATGAAGAGCAGGCCGCCATGGTCGCGCACGCGATGCACCCAGCCCGACAGGCGTACGGAATTGCCCACATCGCTCTTTCTCAACTGGGCACAGGTATGGCTGCGGTAGCGGTGCATGGTCATTGGTAAAGTCCGGATGCTGGGTGCGGGCCGAGGCCCGGCTCGAAATTGGCGCGAAAAGCGCATGAGAGGCCGGCTTTGTCAAGGCAAGCGGATGGCTTTGGGCCATTGCCGGACCTTGAGCGGCATTGCCTGAAATATCGAAGCGTTCGTCGCGTATGCGGCATCGGTGAAGACGCTGAATGTCGACACAGATTGAGTGACCGCCTCCCGGCAGAAAATCAATTTGGCGGGGGATGTTCCTGCGGCCAAGTCTTTCGCTTCGCCGCTCTGTTGTGCATCTCGGCCAGTTTTCGCTCGGCCGACTGGGAAAAACGGCGATTCCGGCGCCCCAGCCGCTTCACGACGCCAATGCCGACGCTTGACGAAAGCCTTCCCGGCTGAAATCTAGGAAGACCCTACTCCTGCCAAAAGCGATTTGATGCACGTCATCACCACCCAGAAAGAACTCGAGACCGTTCTCGCCGCTTTCGAAAAGTCGGATTTTGTCACCGTCGACACCGAATTCATCCGCGAAACGACCTTCTGGCCAATCCTGTGCCTCATCCAGATGGCGGCCCCCGGCGTGACGGCGCTGATCGATCCGCTTTCGCCCGACATAAACCTCACCCCGTTCTTCAGGCTGATGGCCAACGAGGCAGTGGTCAAAGTCTTCCATGCCGCCCGACAGGACATCGAAATCATCGTCCATCTCGGCGGCCTCGTCCCACATCCGGTATTTGACACACAGGTCGCGGCGATGGTCTGCGGCTTCGGCGACAGTGTTTCCTACGACCAGCTCGTGCAGCGCATCACCGGCGCGCGGCTCGACAAATCGTCACGTTTCACCGACTGGCGCCACCGGCCGCTTTCCGACAAGCAGCTCGACTATGCGCTGGCCGACGTCACCCATTTGATCGAGGTCTATCAGCACCTCAGCGCCGAGCTGGCGCGGGAAAACCGCGCCCACTGGCTGAATGAGGAAATGGACATCCTGACCTCGCGCGAGACCTATGATCCGCATCCCGAAGACTCCTGGAAGCGGCTGAAGATGCGGCTGCGCAAGCCGCAGGAGCTGGCGATCGTGCAGGCTGTGGCGGCATGGCGCGAACGCGAGGCCAGGGAACGCGACGTGCCGCGTGGCCGCGTGCTCAAGGACGATGCGATCTACGAAGTGGCACAGCAGGCGCCGCGCGATGCGGCGGCCCTTGCCAAGCTGCGCACCACGCCCAAGGGCTGGGAACGCTCCTCGACGGCGACAGCCCTGCTTGGCGCGGTCAATATGGCACTGGCCTTGCCCAAGGAGCAGATGCCGAAACTGCCGAAGAATTTTCAGCCCCCCGAAGGCTCAAGCGCCGCGGCGGAACTGTTGAAAGTGCTGCTCAGGATCGTTGCCGAAAAGCAGGGCGTGGCCTCGAAAGTGCTGGCCTCCAGCGACGATATCGACCGCATCGCGGCCGAAGGGGAAGATGCCGATGTGCCGGCCCTGCAGGGATGGCGCCGCGCCGTGTTCGGCGAAGCGGCGCTGAAACTGGTGCGCGGCGAAATCGGCATCAAGTTCGACAAGCGCAAGATCGCGGTGTTCGATCTGTAGGCGCCGGCCGGCGCGGCTCAAACCACTTGCAGCAGGTGCAGGGCGAACCAGATCCACCCCAGCAAAAGAACCACCGCCCCGAGGACGAAAGAACGGTTGCGCAGCAGCAGGTTGTTGCCCGTCAGGTGGATCCCGGCGTGGACATAGCGCGTCAGGACGAAAATCCACATCAGCGCCAGCGTAAGATAGTTGACGCCATTGGTCAGGTGCAACGCCAGGCACAGCACATAGAACAGCACCGGCAATTCGAATTGGCTGATGAGATTGCTGGCAACGCTGGAGGCTGGTTCGGTCGAGCGCACCTTGTATTGGCCGGCCTTGGCTTCACCCGAGTTGACGGCAAAAAATCTGCGGCGGCCGAGGACCGCGTAAACGATATAGATCAGCAGCACGTGCGCAAGCATCGGCCAGAAGATCGCCGTCTGGTTCATGAAGTGGTCCCTGCCCTGTTCGGCATCAATTCTGGCGTCATCAATCCTGGCGTCTCAGGCCCGCCACCCAAAAAACGGCAATTATGGTAACCGGGACGGCGAGAAGCGCGAATTTGGTGACGATCAGCGCCGACGCGAAAGCCAGCGAATCCGGGTTGGCGTACAGGAAATCAGACAAAAGCCGCGCCACGGCGACGTTCTGGGCATAGTCGGCGATCGTGTAGGGCAGCACAAGGACCAGCGCGAAGATCGACTGCACCTGCCCCGACAGTACGCGGAAATTCTTCAGGCGACGACCGGTCGCCAGGATCAGGCTGACCAGCGTCAGCGACAGCAATGCCGGGAATAAGAGGTCGAAGGTCAGATAGTGCCAGACCAGAATGATCTCGCCGCCGCGCCGGCCGAGCGCCGTCAGCCAGGCCATGCCTTCATCGGGCGTAAAACCGAAATAGCGCATGTCGAGCGACGGCAGGCCGCCGCTCAACTGGCGGAAATAGAAGAACTCCAGCACCGTCATGAGAATGAAAACCGCCGCCGACAGGAAACAGAGGGCGGCAGCGTGACGTGACAGCCGCAGGACCGCCGCCGTCAGGCTTCGCCCGATTCCGTCGGAATCAGGCTCCGCCGGGATAGTTCGGGCTTTCGCGGGTAATCGTGACGTCATGGGCGTGGCTTTCACGAAGTCCGGCGTTGGATATGCGCACAAAGGTGGCGCGTTCGCGGAAATCGGCAAGATCGCGACCGCCAACATAACCCATAGCGGCTTTCAGGCCGCCTGCAAGCTGGTGCAGCACGCCAGACACAGGTCCTTTGTAGGGAACCTGCCCTTCAATGCCTTCCGGCACCAGTTTCAGCGTATCGCGCACCTCGGCCTGGAAGTAGCGGTCGGCGGAGCCGCGCGCCATTGCGCCGACAGAACCCATGCCGCGATAGGCCTTGAAGGAGCGGCCCTGGTGCAGATAGACCTCGCCTGGGCTTTCGTCGGTTCCGGCCAGCAGCGAGCCTATCATGGCGGCGCTGGCGCCGGCCGCGAGCGCCTTCGCGAGATCACCGGAATATTTGATGCCGCCGTCGGCAATGACCGAGGCACCCGATTTGTGCGCCGTCTCGACCGCCGACATGATGGCCGAAAGCTGCGGCACGCCGACACCGGCAACGATGCGGGTGGTGCAGATCGAGCCCGGGCCGATGCCGACCTTGACGGCGTCGGCGCCAGCATCGATCAGGGCCTGCGTGCCTTCGGCGGTGGCGACATTGCCGGCCAGGATGCGAACCGAGTTGGAGAGTTTCTTGGCGCGCGCGACCGCATCCAGCACGCGCTGCGAGTGGCCATGCGCGGTATCGATCACCAGAAGGTCGACGCCGGCCTCGATGAGGCGTTCGGCGCGCTCGAAGCCGTCGTCGCCGACGCTGGTGGCGGCCGCCGCGCGCAGGCGACCCTGCGCGTCCTTGGTGGCGTGGGGGTTCAGCTGCGACTTCTCGATGTCCTTGACGGTGATCAGGCCGACGCAATTTCCTGACTTGTCGACCACGACGAGCTTTTCGATCCGGTGCTGGTGGAGGAGCCGCTTGGCTTCGTCCTGGTCGACATTCTCCTTGACCGTGATCAGGTTCTCACGGGTCATCAGTTCGTAGACCTTCTGCCCCGGATCGGAGGCAAAGCGCACGTCGCGATTGGTCAGGATGCCGACCAATCGGCCGGTCTTGTGGCCGCCAGTGCCGCCATTCTCGACCACCGGTATGCCGGAGATCGAGTAGGTGCGCATCAGGGACAGCGCATCGGCAAGCGTGGCGTCGGGGCCGATGGTGACCGGGTTGACCACCATGCCGGATTCGAATTTCTTGACCTGACGCACCTGCTCGGCCTGTTCGGCCGGCGAAAAATTGCGGTGGATGACGCCGATGCCGCCGGCCTGGGCCATGGCGATGGCGAGACGCGCTTCGGTGACGGTGTCCATCGCCGCCGACAGGATCGGCACGTTGAGGTCGATGTCGCCGGCGATGCGGGTGCGGATGTCGGTCTGGCCGGGCATGACCTCGGAATGGCCGGGCTGCAACAGCACGTCGTCAAAGGTCAGCGCCAGCGCGCCGGTGGACGTTTCGATGATCTTTGCCATGGCCAGCCCTTTGAATGCGGAAAAAGCGCTGGACCAGAATGGGCAGCGCCGACTCTCATCTTCCCTTTCAGGATTGGCGCTGGCTGGTAACACGTCGCGGCGCCGATGAAAAGCCGATCGTTGCGGCGTTCCGCGTTCTAGTCGCCAGACTTCCCCGCCAGAGCATCAAGCAATGCATGACGTGGCGCTGCAAAAGGACTGACGACAGTGACCCCGCCCCATGTGAAGCCGTCTTGCAGATCTTCCGAGACCAGCAGCCGACAACCAGCTTGCGAGGCCGTGGAGAGAATGACCGAGTCCCAAATGCTGAATCGGTGATCGGCAGCCAGATCAGCGGCCATCATCATCACATCTTGCGTCGTCGCGGCAACGGAGAATGCGTCGCTCCAGCTCAGAAGGGCATCCCGTGCCTCCGCGGGCGGTCTTCCTGCCTTGCGGACCAAAACGTTGAACAGTTCACCAAGAACCTGAACAGGAATAACGGCGTCATCTTGCTGGACATTGCGCAGCAATTCGAGAACGACGTCGCGCTTCTCCGCACCGTTCACCCCTTCCGCGTAAGCAAGGACATTGGTATCGAGCGCGATCTTCAATGCTCGTCCTCGTAGAGTTCATCACGCGTCCACCGCCCGGCATCCATGACAGGCTGGCGCTCAAGGCGCGACAACAACGCCGCGCGCGATCGGGCAGCCACACCCTCCTGATGATCCGCGGGCACGATCCGAGCGACCGGACGCCCGTGACTGGTCACCACGTAGCTTTGTCCTTCGCGAACGCCGCGCAGCAGGAGAGAAAACCTGCGATTGGCATCGGCTGCCGAAACAGCTTTGTCCATGATAATGTCCCATAGTAGTTATATTCACTACAATAATGATGTGTACCGCTCCCTGCAAGGTGTCCCTTGCCTGGAACGGATATGATCTCTGCCGGCATGGGCATGTCAAAGCGAAAGTCGGCATCCTTGCGGTCGCACAAAAGTGACAGCAAATTAACACGACATCGGTGCCCGGCCGTGATACCCGCCCCTCGTATCGGCTCGCCCCCGGCCGGAAAGAGAATCTGAAACAGGCACGCTCGTGAACCGCACCATTCCGCTCATCCTGGCGGTCGCACTTTTCATGGAAAACATGGATTCGACCGTGATCGCGACGTCGCTGCCGGCGATCGCCATCGACATCCATACCAGCCCTATCGCGCTCAAGCTGGCGCTGACCGCCTATCTGGTGTCGCTGGCGATCTTCATTCCGATCAGCGGCTGGATGGCCGACCGCTTCGGCGCCAAGAATATCTTCCGCGCCGCGATCGCGGTCTTCATCGCCGGTTCGGTCGCCTGCGCCTTCTCAGGTTCGCTGCCGGCCTTCGTTGTGTCACGCTTCCTGCAAGGCATCGGCGGCGCCATGATGACGCCGGTCGGGCGCCTGGTTCTGGTGCGTGCGACGCCCAAGAGCGAACTGGTCGCGGCCATGTCGTGGCTGACCATTCCCGCGCTGGTCGGCCCGCTGGTGGGCCCGCCGATCGGCGGCTTCATCACCACCTACTTCACCTGGCACTGGATCTTCCTGATCAACGTGCCGATCGGCCTGATCGGCATCTGGCTGGCCACCCGCTTCCTGCCCCAGACCGAATCCATGGAGACGCCGCCGCTCGATTTCATCGGCTTCGTGCTCAGCGGGTTGGCGGCATCCGGGATCGTGTTCGGCCTGTCGGTGGTCAGCCTGCCCTATTTGCCGCCGGCGACCGGCTTCATCACCGTGGCCGTCGGGCTGGTGTCGGGCGCGCTCTACCTGATGCATGCGCGCCGCGCCAAAAACCCGCTGCTGGCGCTCGAACTGTTCCGCAACCAGGTGTTCCGATCCTCCGTGCTCGGCGGCTCGCTGTTCCGCATCGGCATCGGCGCGGTGCCGTTTCTTTTGCCGCTGATGTTCCAGATCGGCTTCGGGCTGACGCCGTTCCAGTCCGGCATGATCACTTTCGTCTCGGCAATCGGCGCCATCGGCATGAAATTCGTCACCGCGCTGATTTTCCGCGTCGTCGGCTTCCGCCGCGTTTTGATCGTGGGCTCGCTGGTCGCCGCCGGATCGATCGCCATCAACGGCCTGTTCACGCCCGACACGCCCTACCTGCTGATGCTGTCCGTGCTTCTGGTCGGCGGCTTCATCCGCTCGATGTTCTTCACCGGCGTCAATGCGCTGTCCTATGCCGAGGTTTCGGCCGAGGACACCAGCAAGGCAACGCCGATCACCGCCGTGTTCCAGCAATTGTCGATCGCGCTTGGCGTGGCGGTGGCCGGCGGCATATTGGAAGTGTCGACGAGCGTCCATGGCGGACCGCTGACGCTGACGGATTTCCACACCGCCTTCTTCATCGTCGCCGCGATCTCAGCCGCCGCGGCGCTCTCTTTCATGCGGCTGGCGCCGGATGCCGGCAACGCCGTGTCGGGCCATGGCCGGCTGACGACACCGAAGGACCTGCAGCCGGCGAGATCGCCGGGGGAGTGAGTCCGGCCGTTTCGTTCTCCCCTCGCGAGAGAAGGCGGATCGGGCGCGGAGCGCCGAGACGGTTGAGGGGTGTTGGACGGAGTGAGACATTGGTGCTCCTTGGAACACCCCTCATCCGTCGCCTTCGGCGCCACTTTCTCCCACAAGGGGAGAAGGAAGGGAGCGCCCCTTAAAATCCTTCGCCAGCAAATAGAGTTCGACCGACTCATCGCGCGAAGCCGGCGGTTTGACGTGGTGGACGGAGCGGAAATTCTTCTTGAGCATCGACAGCAGCTCGTTTTCCGCGCCGCCCTGAAAAGTCTTGGCGAGGAAATGTCCGCCCGGCTTCAGCACGGACAGCGCGAAATCGGCCGCCACCTCGCACAGATGCATGGTGCGGATGTGGTCGGTCCGCTTATGGCCAGTGGTCGGTGCCGCCATGTCGGACAGCACGACATCGGGATCGCCACCCAGCGCCTCGGACAGTTTGCGCGGCGCATCCACGTCCAGGAAATCCATCAAAAGCACCGGCGCTCCAGGCACGGCATCCATTTCCAGATAATCGATGCCGACGACATGCGGGTTTTCCGCCGTCGATTTCGTGCGCGCGGCTGCCACCTGGCACCAGCCGCCGGGCGCAGCGCCAAGATCGATCACCTTCATGCCGGGCTTTAGAAGATGATGCTTGTCGTCGATCTCGATCAGCTTGTAGGCCGCGCGCGAGCGATAGCCATCAGCCTTCGACCTCTGCACATAGGGATCGTTGATGTGGCGCTGCAGCCAGCGGCGCGAGGACTCCTTCAGGCCGCTCTTCTTCTTGATACGCGTCTTCAGCACGCGAATGCCGGCCGTTCCTGGCTTTTCCGGTTTCTTGGTCATCGCTTGATTTCTTGTCCGAGCATGATCATGCTCTGCCACGCCCATCATTGCGCCAGACGCCGTCATCGGCCATCAGTTCGCTCAGTATGCCCTCGCGCAGGCCACGGTCGGCGACACGCAGCCGCTCCGACGGCCAAACCGCGCGGATCGCCTCCAGTATGGCGCAGCCGGCCAGCACCAGATCGGCGCGATCGGCGCCAATGCAGGGATTGGCCACACGCTGCTGGAAATCCCAGCCGACCAGTCTCTCCACCATGCGGTCGACGCTGTCGCGGTCCATCCACAGCCCGTCGACCCGGCGGCGATCATAGCGTTCGAGATCGAGGTGGACGCCGGCGAGCGTCGTTACCGTGCCGGAGGTGCCCAGCAGATGGAAGTTCGGGTTGGCCTTGAGGTGGCTTAGCCGGTCGCGGCCATCGAAGGCGGCCAACCGGCCGGCAACGTCATCGACCATGGCCGTGAAAATCTCGCGTGTCACCGTGCGGCCACCGAAACGTTCGGCCAGCGAGACGACGCCGACCGGCAGCGACGTCCAGGAGACGATATGGTTGGCGAGGCGCGGCGACCGGCGACCGGTGAGATCGATCAGTGCGATTTCGGAAGAGCCGCCGCCAATATCGAACAGGACGACGCCCTGCGTGTCGCGCTCGACCAGCGAGCCGCAGCCGGACACCGCCAGCCGCGCCTCGGTCTGGCGGTCGATGATCTCGAGCTTCACGCCGGCCTCGCGCTCGACGCGTTCCAGGAACTCGACGCCGTTTGCCGCCGAGCGGCAGGCTTCCGTGGCGATCAGCCTTGCCTTCCTGATCTTGCGGCTGCGCAATTTGTCGCCGCAGATCTTCAGCGCCTCGACGGCGCGGTCCATCGCCGGCTGGCTGAGCCGGCCATTGGCAGTGAGCCCTTCGCCCAGCCTGACGATGCGCGAGAAGGCATCGATGACGCGAAACTGGCCATGCCGTGAGGGAACGGCGACCAGCAGCCGGCAATTGTTGGTGCCGAGGTCGAGGGCCGCGAAGACGGGAAGCTCGTGCACCGGCGGGCGGCGGACGCCCTGCTCCGGGCGCGGCGTTGAAGCGACGGGCGAGATCACCGGAGCCGCCTGCTTCGGTTCCATGGCCGAGACAGCGGCTTTGCCTGGCATCGGCGATCGATTGTCTTGGGGGCGCGCTTCGTCGCGCGCAAAAACCTTGCGCCCTCGCCTTCGCTTGCGCCGCTTCTTGGGCTTGCCCTTCTGGTTGCGGGTCGCGTCGCCCGCCGGCCCGTCGGCGGAGCCAAGCTCCGTCGGGCGGCGTTGCTGCCAACCGGCTGTCCCCGAGCCAGATGGCCCTGGGGAAGCGCTGGACGCGCCCACCTCCGGCGCGCCTGCGCCGGTGTCGCGGTCTTCCACTGTCGTTCCTTCCGGCGCCGCGCGAACCGATGACGGACGCTGCAGGCGCTTTGGCATGTTTCAAGTTGCCGCCAGACTAACAGCGGTGCGCCCGATCACCAAGAGCCATGCGCCGAATTTTGCCGGCTGGGCTCCCAAGCCGCCTTCGTGCGTAATCTAGCCGCAAGGCTGGATTGATAGTGTGAGACTGTCGGAGACGATCTCCCGGAAGAGCCGACGCCTCACCGCTTGCTGGCGCCTTTGCACCGCCTTCGGTGCAGGCGGATCTTGCAGGTGGGTAGCACCGGTAAGCGTTCGCGGTTGAATAGCCGGCTTCAATGAGGCATTTCTGAAATGAACGGAAGAAGCCGGGCAACCGGCCTCCCATCTTCAAGAGAAAAGGAAGCGGACACGCAACGCATGGCAGTCAGGCAATGAACTGGAGACGCTATTTCTGGCCGGTCGTCGGCGGTGCCGCGGTGATCTTCTCGCTGCTGTTGCTCTGGCACGAGCTGCGCGGCATCTCGATCGACGATGTCTGGGACGGGCTTGCCGCCATTCCAACCCGTGGCTGGGTGCTGGCGGCGCTCAGTTCCGTCATCGCCTATGCCGCGCTCGCCGGCTACGACCACATCGCGCTCCTGCATATCGGCAAGAAGGTGTCGTGGCTGTTCGTGACGCTCTGCTCCTTCACCACCTACGCACTTTCGCACAATATCGGCGGTTCGGTGTTCTCCGGCGCCGTCATCCGCTACCGCGCCTATGGCACCAGAGGGCTGACCGGACAGGATGTCGGCGTGCTTGTGGCAATCTGCTGGATCACCTTCGTGCTGTCGACCATCCTGATGGCCGGCCTGGTGCTGGTGTTCGAGCCCGAGATCCTCGACCGGTTTTCCGGCATTGCCCATCATGGCCTGTCGGAAGCGGCCGGCATTGCGATGCTGCTGATCGTCGCCGCCTATATATTCGGCAGCTGGCTGCATCTGCGCCCGCTGAAGATCGCCAGCTTCCAACTGCACTATCCGGCGCTGCCGATCGTCGCCAGGCAGTTGCTTATCGGCCCGATCGAATTGCTCGCCGCCGCCGCGATCATCTTCTTTGCCCTGCCCGAAGCCCAGAATCCCGGCTATTTCGTCGTGCTCGGCGTCTTCCTCGTCTCCTTTTCGGTCGCCCAGCTCTCGCACGCGCCGGGCGGGCTCGGCGTGTTCGAAGTGGTATTTCTCGCCGGGCTTTCCGACATGGACCCGGTGGGCGTGCTGGCCGCACTGCTGGTGTTCCGGCTGCTTTATCTCATCATCCCGCTGATTCTCGGGCTGGGCATCGTGCTGTTCTTCGAACGCTCGCAATTCAGCCGGACAGAGAGCTGAGGCGCGGCCAGCGGGCTTCTCCTGTTCACGGGCAGAAGCTGCCGGCAGGCTGATGAAGGGCAGCGCAAACTTGTGCGATTGCCCGATTTGTACCGCAGAGCAGGCTTGACTATTTTCCGCTGGCGGCTACAAGGCAGCGCTCAAGCGGCTCAGCCGCTCGGCCGCGCGGTTCATGACCGCACCTGCTGGGGAATAGGTTAACGGTAGACCCACGGACTCTGACTCCGTTAGTCCTGGTTCGAATCCAGGTTCCCCAGCCAAACAAATCAAGCACTTAGCCAAATCTAGACACGCCGAACAAGCCGCCATGTCGCGTTTGTGTCGCGTCAAGCGCCAAGCAGGGACTTTTCCGCCGCTGCCAGTTCTTCCTGGTCATTGGTGCCGGGGAACAGGTGTCCGTAGGTGTCGGCGGTCATGACGATGCTGGAATGCCCCATGCGCGCCTGCACCGTCTTGATATCCTTGCCCTGCCCGCCGGTTTTCCTTCGGGTTGAACATGGCCGCGGAAATCATCTATTGCCCGTTGTTTGTTTTCGTCAGTGTTGAAACGAGGCTGGTCGTAAGCCATCATAATAATAGCCCGGAAGCCTGCCTTGCCTGATGCAAATTTGGGATCGTTGGCGACTTCAAGAACTGATTGCATCGGGGTGCCGTTCTGCCGAGCAGTCATAACCGCTTGTGCGGCTCCAGCGACCTGCGCACATGCTTCATCTGTGGTCATTGCCGAGACTGAATGGGCCGTCACGCTCGCACAAAGACCAAGCGCAACAACGAGTGGGAATCTACTCAAGATACACCCCTCCCTTTTTCCCCCAGCAAGCATTGCGCAATCTAGGATTGCACGCAAGCTGCCTTCAGGCCTTGCGGAGCCGCACGCCAGCCCCGCCGCCGTTCTCTGGGATGAACTCGACGCCAGCCGCCTCAAGGGCGCGGCACACTGCTTCGACATTATTCGCCATACCGACAGCCTGGCCGTCGCTGCCCTCCATGCGCTTGACGGTCGGCACAGAAACCTTTGACAGCTCTGCCAATTCCGGTTGTGTCATGCCGACGAGCGTTCGAGCAGCGGCGATTTGTCGGCCTGTCGGCTTATCCATTCGGATCAACTTTATCTAAAAGTGTTGACGTTTGTGCCAATGTGATCTATTCGTATCACTGTAATACGAAAACATCAACCTGGAAGTCACCATGCCGAACACCCATGTTCCGGCGGCCGGCGAAACTATGGCCGCTGTCGAGGGAATGCACATCATCACCGGGCGATTTTCTCGCCGCCGGCTCCTTGTCGGTCTCACCTCTGTTGCAGCCATGGGAGCAGCTACAACGGCCTTGGCCCTGCCGGCGCCGCTTACCCTGGTCGCGCCCAGCAGAGAAAGCACCGAGGCCAAAATACGCCGCATCGAAGCCTTATTGGACACGCTGCCGCCAGAACTGGCCGCCGCCTATCGTGCGCAGCTGCGCAGATGGATTGACCATATAGTATGGATGAACGAGGGCGGCGCTCCCCGTGCTGAAATCCTGGCATACATTCGCGGCCTGAAGGATAACGATGGAGTCTTCGCGCAATTCAAAGCGAAGTTGTCGGGGGCGACCATATGAACGCGCCTGTCAGCCTTCTAAAGCCCTATGGAATGCCCGCTGGGATAGATCCCCGCACATGGCCCAGCGAAGTCCAGAAGCGCCTTGACGACCTCCTAGACCGCGCCATGAGCCTCATCACCGCGCTCGACCTCATGGAAGCCGATTGCGATCTGGAAGACGGCGCAGACCATGAGCCATACATGGCGGGCTGGTCTGGCGACAACGACGATCGTGAGGCCGATCACCGCGACCTGGAGGACGACGGCACCGAGGAGCCGACGCTAGGCGCTCCGAACCGCTACCACAATCAAACCCATTGGGCGGACGGCGCGCGTGGCGACCACGAGCGGGAGGTATGCACCGACCGGGAGCGGGATGATGCCGAGATCGATTTTCCCGGCTTTATCGAGGGCGGGCACGGGATCTGAAATCCCCGGTTTTATCAAGGTCTAACGACCGGGAAAGCGAACTAGAAAGGACACTTAGTAACAGTTGATTCAACCATTGCTGGTATTATGCAAGCGTGGTAGCGGCGGCTCCGGCATAGCTGGCGGGCTGGTTGCCGGAGCCGCCTACGCAGTCAGGTTGGGGTTTGACCGCGCTGTTCCAAAATAGGACAGCGCGGTCAACGATTCATTAAAATGATCCCCATCACCTCCGCTGATTTGGCCGGCGGCTTCGCTCCGAGCTTTTGTTCGCCTGCGGGGTCGGCGCCAGCGGACTTCAACCGATCATGTAGGAATAGAGGCCCGCTTCCTGGCCGTGACGTGCGGCTGCTGTCGGCACAGTATGTTGAAGCCTATACCCCTATGGTTCGTGTAACTTCATCGTGACCCGATCTCCAGGGAGGAACAATCGGAATGAACTCCAAGTTGGGGCCAGCCAATCAGCTTGAGGCAGACCACGACCAACCAATGGAGCATGTCATGAGATTTCCACGCTGCACGACCACCGCGGCCGCCGCTTTTATGTTAGCGACCTTCCCTGCGCTCGCCCAGACGAACGGAACACCTGCACCAACCCCGGCGACCACCCAACAGCCCGGTGCCGGGCAACTGCCGGATGTGAACGGACAGGCGGGTGGGCCGACGCATGAAATGATTCGCCAGATGATTGAGCAAGCCGTCCAGGAGAGGATGCAACAGGATCGGAGCTCTAACGAAGGTAACAATCGGCAACAGGAAGCTTCCCGTCATGGAGACGGTTGGCGGTGGCACCGCAATGGCGGCCCAGTCGGTGAGCATGGAATGGTCGGAAATCATGGTCCTCGCATGATGCGCGGCACCGGGATGCGACTTGTACTCGCGCTTCTGGACACGGATGGTGACGGATCGCTGTCCGAGAACGAGGTCCAGGAGGCTGTCGGCCGAATCTTCTCTGCAATCGACCAGAACGGTGACGGGAAGATCGACATGGATGAAATCCAGTCCTTCTCGCATGGCTCTGGGGGTCGGGAAGAAATGCCGTAATTGGCTGGTGTCTTAGCTTGATATCCGGCTGGTCAAAAAGCGGCTCCGAATGGGTCGGAGTTTGGCGAACGCCACAGGCAACATGGGGCGCTTTGGGGAGAGGCAACACGGCCGTGGGCGTGTTCTCTCCCCGAACCCGCTGCGGGTTCCAATCGCCCATTCCAGTGACCTGGGGCCAAGTTGAGCGGGGCGGCCGGCCAGATGCGTTCATCATGGATCATTCGTTCAAGGCGGTCATCCGTAAAGCAACCTGATCGGGCGAGGCCCGGGCCAGCCGTCGGGACTCACAGAGACGGTCGGGCCAGCCCATCACCGACAAACCGCCCCTCAAGAACTGCAGTCCTACTTTACCAGCAGCGCGCCGTGTTTCGCCCAAAGTTGCTCACATTGCTTCGCTCTCAAGCTTGGCGCTCCCGCAACTCCATGGAAGATTATCGCAGAACGAACGTCGTAGCCCAATACCGACGCGTTTGCTATAAACTGAACTGCCTCTCCAAGACGGCGAAGTTCAAGGGAAGCTTCTTTCTTGTTCGCTGCGTCGAATACACCAAGGACCTGCACTTCATCATCGCGTGAGGCCAATACGGCAGCCATGGCCTCGTCACTCATCACCCCCACGACTGTTCACGCGGTTGCTGCTGAAAAAACCCAGCGCTACCCAGTACGCTGATGCTCGAGGCATGCCGGCAACGGTTTCTTCTTTCATCGTCGCTGGCTCTTGCCGCGAGCCAAATAGCGGCAGCCTTTGTCAGACCAATGAGGCACTCACCTGCAAACTCGGCCGGTTCGTCGGTTGTAGTGTCGAATACCGCCCATGTGCCGCAGGGTTCCAGAACGGGTAAGAATTTCATATTAGTCTCCGCTAATTTTCATCCCAACATTAGCGGAACCACTTTGTTCCTGGAGCTTCGATGCCGTGCTCGCCCGTACCCGTCTCGAAGGACCGGCAGCGAAGGGCCTCCCGGGCGAGCGGTCGCGCCAGCGCCGCAACTGCATTACTCCGCTGGGCGGTAAGGTTGGCGATTGCGCATTCGCCGGGAACAATGCAGCCTAGCCTCAAGGCTCGAAAAGCTATTCCCGGAGCGGGACCATGCAGCAAGGATACGCGGCACAACAATTGATGCAGCAGTCATGACCCGCTCCCAGTTGGCCGGCGTCATCCTGGGCTTGTCCCTGGTGGCAGCACTTACCGTTGTCCGGGCGATCGATCCGCAGCCGTTGAGACTCGCCCGCGAAGCCACATTCGACCAATATCAGAGGTTGGCACCTCGCAGCTTCGAACCGATGCCTGTCCGCGTGGTCGACATCGACGAAGCCTCATTGCAGCAGTTCGGGCAGTGGCCGTGGCCCAGGAATCGCATGGCTGCTCTGGTCGAGAAACTGACGGAGCTTGGTGCGGCAGCCATCGCGTTCGACATCCTTTTCGCCGAACCCGATCGTTTGTCGCCTCGCAGTGTTGTCCGCGAGGTGCCGGGCATCGATCCTGCCCTGCTCGATCGCCTGCCCGATAATGATGAAATCTTCGCCCGATCGATCGCCGGCAAGCCGGTTATCCTGGGTTACGGCATCTCCAACGAAGGGACCTATCGGCCGCACATGAGGGCTGGCATCGCCTTTACGGGCGAGAGCCCGATGGAGGCTCCCCCTCATATCAGGGCAGCCACACCGCTGCGGCCGCAGCTCGAGGCCAACGCCGCCGGTCTCGGACATATCAGCCTCAATCCGGGCAGATCGACCGCGGTGGTCAGGGCAGCTCCACTCTTTCTGACCGACGGCGAGCAGCTTTATCCGAATCTTGCCCTCGAAGCCATGAGGGTAGCGCAGGGCGCATCCACCTATCTGATTGCCGGCGTGCCGGATCGGCAGGGCATAATGACATCCGTCAAGATCGGCGACTTCGTTATCCCGGTGACCTCGGCCGGCGAACTCTGGCTCTATGTCAGTCCCGACAGGCCGGAACGATATGTTTCTGCGAAGGACCTGCTCGCACTCGCCGGCGTCTCACCCAAAACAAGGGCCGCCATCGAGGGCAACATCGTGTTTGTCGGCACTTCCGCCGCCGGCTTGCAGGATATTCGTGTCACGGCACTCGGTGAGAACGTGCCCGGTGTATCGCTCCACGCGCAGATGGTTGAACAGATCCTGTCCGGGCATTATCTGTCGCGGCCCGACTGGGCAAACGGGCTGGAAATCGCGTCCATCGCGATCCTCGGCACCCTTCTGGTGTTTCTCACAATTTTCGTGAGCCCGGCGATTGCGCTCGCCTGCGGCCTGGCGATCACGGGCCTTGCGCTCGTCGCATCGTGGCTTGCCTTTTCGCTGGCCGGACTGCTGTTCGATCCATTTGCGCCGATCGTCATGGGCACGATCACGCATTTCGCGACAACCTCTTTCCGCTTCCTGGTGACCGACCGGGAGCGGCGCGCGATCCGGCGGGCCTTCGGCCAATATCTATCGCCATCGCTTCTCTACCGCATCGAGCACACGCGCAACGCACTTCGTCTTGGCGGAGACGACCGCGAGCTGACCGTGATGTTCGTCGATGTGCGAAACTTCACTGAGATCAGCGAAAGACTGCCGCCCACCGCCCTCGTGCGGTTTCTGAACACGCTTCTCGACGCGCTCAGCCGTCATGTCACCGCCAATGAAGGCACACTCGACAAGTTCATCGGCGACTCGATCATGGCCTTCTGGAATGCCCCGGTCGACGTCGCCGATCATCCTGCCAAGGCCGTTCGCGCGGCATTGGCCATGCGCGAGACGATGGCCCGCCTCAACGAAAGCGATGCATTCGGATTCGGGGCCGGGCAGACGGTTCGCATCGGTATCGGAATCCATACCGGCATCGCCTGCGTCGGAAACATGGGGGCGGAGTCGCGATTCAACTATTCGGCCGTTGGCGACGCGGTGAACATCGCAGCGCGTATCGAGACAGCGTGCAAGACGGTGAGTTTCGACATCCTCGCGTCCTACGACACAGCAAGATCGCTGCCCGGCTGGGCGTTGCTCGAAGCGGGATCGCTGGAGCTCAAGGGAAAGAGCGCTAGGACGAGAATCAATGCCGTTGTCGGCGATGAAAATGTTGCGTCGTCGCCGGATTTCGCGGAATTGCGGCTTCTCCACGGCAAACTCATCGAGGCGTTGCATTCGCGCTCGCCAGGCAGCCGAAAGATCATAGCGGCGGCCAAAGCCAAGGCCGCGGGGCTGCCGGCAGACTTGCAGGACTTCTATGGCCGGATATCGCGCAGACCGGATGATTTTCTTGCCAAACGGGCGGGAGCAGCGGTGGAGGCGAATGCCGGCTATGCGGAGCAACAATTCGGCTCCGGTTCCTGACCTGCATTCAAACAGGGCCGTTGACCGCAGGACTCGCTGGCCAGCGAAGTCGAACACCAGACGCGCGCCAAGAAAAAGAGCGGCTATCCGTCGCCCGTGCCGTTCCCATTGCCCTTGCCGTGGCCGTTGGATTTTCCGGGATTGCTGCCATCATGCTTGCCTGGATCATTTCCATGGCCGTTGTTGCCGTCATCGGTGTCGCCATGCGGTGGGTCCGGCGGACCGGGTGGGCTAGGTGGGCTAGGCGGACTGGGCGGAGTGGGCGCCGGTGAGTTGCGCTGCTGCGGCCGCGCCCTATCCTCTTGCTGACTGGCTGCCATAAGCCCGCAATTTCCGAGTGCGGCAAAGCCTCCCGAAAGCTGCTGATTGCCTGTCAGAAACGGCAATGCCCGCAAGGTGCCGAGTGTGCTGAGCACAGACCGATTGACCTTGGTAACATCGGTCATTGCGCCTGATGGCGTCGCGACCACACAATCGCAGCGCCGCTTCAGTTCCCTGCATCTGCCGCCGCTGCAGAATCTGGCCGCCCCCTTCAGAAGCACGACGGCGGTTTTGCCGTTGGGCGCGATGTGGACATCGAATGCTGTTCCCCGCACGCCTATCGTGCCTGCAGGCGTCACGATCTGGTAAGCTGACGAAGGCGAGCTTCCGCTTATCCAGCGAAACGTTCCCTTGGCAGCGCGGATGGTCAGGTTCTTGACCGAATTCTCATTGTTGAAGACATACTTGTCGATGACAACGGAAGAACCCCACCCTACCGCCAGCTTGGTGCCATCCAGGAACACGAATTGGCCAAGCCCGGTATTGGATGTGCTGATACGTTCGTCCCGATAAACGGGTGCACTGACCACCAGCGGTCCGGTTGCGCCGGTAACGGCAGTCTTGATCACGACCGCTTGGCCCACTGCTTCGGCGGCCATGGTCGGCGTCGCATTGCTGAACATCGCGGCCAGCGCGGCAATAGCAGCCCACCTCAAGGACGGCATGGCATCCCCCTGCAACGCCTTTGTTAGCACATGCTTGAAAAGCTGTCTCTACAGCAGGGCATAGATCAATTTAAATTTAAGTAGAATATGCCTCTTCCGCTTAGGAATGCTCGAGCCAAGCGGCGCGGTGGGCGCATCAAGCCGTTCGTCAATTCATTAACATGGCGTGCACTGCCGGAAACGTCGGCAACAGTTGTGGAAAGACCAACACCGCCGCGCCGTAAAGCAGCAAAGCGGTGCCCGATAGCTTTGCTATCCTCTCTCCTGCCGGGAAGGTCTTTTCCGCAAAGATCAGCAAGGTGAGCATAGCCATCGCAGCAATGTTCATGATCCCGAGAGGAAAAAGGGCAAGAAACAAGAGCCAGCAGCAGCCCAGACAAAAGAGCCCATGCTCCCATCCCATGCGCACCGCGCCCCAATGTCCATCGCGCCATGAGGTGAGGATGAAACTCATCGGAGTACGGCATTTGGCCAGGCAGAGATCCTTGAGCGGCGAAAGTTGATAGGCGCCGGCAATGATCAGCAGCACGCCGCCGATGCGGGAGGCGGTCGCCGCGGACATTCCTGTATGCGTTGCAATCTTCTCCGCGCCAGCCGCGCCAGCAAAGACAAGCACGCCCGCCGCGCCCCAGACCAGCATGTAGCCCCCCATGAATACCCAGGTTGAGACGAAGGTCTCACCGCGCCCCTGCCGACCGGCCTGGACCTGGTGAAACGTCAGGATCATGGGGGCGGCTGTCGGAAACATCATGGCGGTCATCATAATGATCCAGACTGCAAGGAACAACGGCGCATTCATGCCCATGGTGGGCGTTTTCATTTCCATTGGCATGTCTATGCCAGTCTGCTGCCAGACGAGCATGGCCCAAGCTGCCGCCGCGATAGCGATCAACAGCGCGACAATGATGTTTCGCTGCAGCGTCAGCGATGGAGTTCCCGCATTGGCCATGGGCGAGCCCCGTTCCGATATGGGAGCGCGGCCTATTGCTGGCCGGACCAGTTGATCGGCGCGTAATGCCCGTTTCGGCGGGAATTGTCCCAGCGCATGCCGTGGTCGCCGAACGTGCTGCCCGGCACGCCCATCGCCATACCAAGCCAGTCGGGATTGACGGGATGGCCGGTCGCGGCCCACATCTCGCCGTCCTCGCGCATTGTCGGCAGTGGTTCGACCGCCATCTGCATGACACCCGGGATTTCCACCGACCGCTTCTTGCCGTCGATCTGGTACTTGATCGGCACCTTCCTGACTCCCAGGTTCGTGCCGATCAGAGGCGCGAGCATAGCCAACGGACCGCCGGCGGCGCCGGTGAAGATCGCGCCCAGCGCCTCCATCTGCCCTTCATCGGCCCGTTCGTCGATATAGGCGGCAGCCGTCCAATTGCCGTCCGCCATCGGACCCGGAGTGTGGGCAATCATCGCAACGTTGAGGCCATCCAATCGAGCGTCACCGTAGTTGCCCGTATCGATATGGAAGGCCATGGCGACATCGCAAACGCCTCGCGTCGGCCTTGATGTCAGCTGCGCGTTGGGCGACATCAGGCAGGGACATACGACGTCGCAGCTACAATTCTCGAAATAGTTTCCAGACAATTGCCAACCGGTTGCCATTGGCTCCTCCCCATCGTGAGGCGCGTCGGCGTATCGCCGCTTTCTTGGCAGGTGGCGCCGCTTCACCTCCATCGGCGAGCGGCTAACAGGCCAACACAGCGAACGATCGGCGCGCTAGACCAGTCAATTCAGGCTACATCGTTGCCCGGAAGTGTCAAGCTGCAACCGCCACCAGACCCCGGCGCGTGCTTGATCAGTTTGTCCCGTCGCATGTCCTGACGCGGCCCGCACCCTCTACACAGAATGGCCGTGGACAAGCAGCAGGACGCCTTGCACAAGATGAGCGACAGGTCCGACGAAGGCGACATTCTGGGCCAAATGCCTGTTGCGCCCTTCAGCAAAGTTGACGAGTGTTTATGGGGTGGTCATAAGAGCAACATGGTCTGAGGGCGGGACGGTGACGCATCGGTCTGCAAAACCGACGTAGTGGGTTCAATTCCCACTCAGACCTCCATTTTTAAAAAAGCCGCCCGCGCCTACAGCCGTACCTCTCAAACAGTGGCGATTGCACTCTGGGCGTTTGCCATGCCTGGAGATTTCGGCACACATTGTTGGTGACGAAATCTCTCCGGAACTTGGCTGCCTGCCAACAAGAACTAACGAGACCCCATGGACCGCTTCGACCTCGGCACCTACCGCCGCCCCATCTCTACCCGCTCCGCCGAAACCCAGCGCTGGTTCGATATCGGGCTGAACTGGTGCTACGGCTTCAACCATGAGGAAGGCATCAGGTGTTTCGAGAAGGGGCTGGAGACGGATCCGGACTGCGCTTTTGTTCATTGGGGCATCGCCTATGCCGCCGGGCCCTTCTACAATCTGACCTGGAAGGAGCATGGCGAGGCCGAGGCGAACAATGCGACGAAGCGTTGCTTCGAGCATGTCCAGTTGGCGCGCGCCAACGCGGCTGGCGCCAGCGACGTCGAAAAGCGGTTGATCGAAGCGCTGGCCTGTCGCTTCCAGAAGCCGCAGCGGGTGACCCCGCAGGAATTCGAACAGTGGGATGATGCCTATGCCGCCGCGATGCGGCGCGTCTACCAGGATTTTGCCGACGACCATGATGTGATGGCGCTGCTGGTCGAGGCGCTGATGATGCGCACCGTCCGGCGCCTATGGAACCTCAAGACCGGCGCGCCGGCGCCGAATTCCGATGTCGTCGAGGCGCTGGAGGTCTGCGAGCGGTCAATCCGGCTCGCCGACGAAGCCCGGGCGACCCAGCATCCGGCGATCCTGCATCTGCACATCCATCTCCTGGAAATGTCCACCATGCCGGAACGCGGCATGCGCTCGGCCGACCTGCTGGGCGAAATTTGCCCCGATGCGGGGCACATGAACCACATGCCGGGGCATATCTATGTGCTGTGCGGCGAATACGAGAAGGCGAAGTTGGCCAGCGAAAAGGCTGTCCGCGCCAACGACCTCTATCTCGCCTATGCCGATGAGCCGACCTACTACCTGCTTGGCTGCTGCCACGATCTGCATCTGATGATGTTCACCTGCATGTTCCTCGGCCAGTACCGGCCGGCGCTGTGGGCCGCCGACAAGGTGCGCAGCCTGGTGACGCGCGATGTGGTCAGCCTGCCCGATCGGCCAAAGCTCACCCAGACGGTGGAAGGCTATCATGCGATGAAATCGCATGTGCAGGTGCGCTTCGGCCGCTGGCGGGAGATCGTGGACGAGCCGATCACCGCGGAGCCCGGCCTCCACGTGCTCACGGCCGCCATGCAGCATTATGCCAAGGGCGTCGCGCATGCGACGTTGAAAAACTTCGCTGAGGCCGAGCGTGAGCGCGACCGATTCCACCAGCATATGGCGCGCATTCCAGTCGAGCGGCGTTTCCTCAGCAACCCGACCCGCGCCTCGCTCGCCGTGGGCGCTGCCTTGCTTGATGGCGAGCTTGCCTATCATCAGGGCCGGCATGAGGAGGCCTATAGGCATCTGCGGCAAGCGGTCGAGCTCGACGACAATCTGTCCTACACCGAGCCGTGGGCGTGGATGCACCCGCCGCGCCATGCGCTGGCGGCGCTGCTTCTCGACCAGGGCTACGCGCAGGAGGCCGAACAGATCTATCGCGACGATCTGGGCTTGAGCGACAAGGTGCAGCGCTGCGCGCAGCACCCGGACAATGTCTGGGCGCTGCACGGTCTGGTGGAGTGCCTGAAACGGCGCGGCGAGAGCGACGAGTTGCCGGCACTGCAGGCAAAGCTCGCCACGGCGATGGCCAAGGCCGACGTGCCGATCAGTTCGTCATGCCTATGCCGGACGAGCGTGCAATCGGCGGCAAGCTGCTGTCTTTGAGGCTACCGTAGGCGCCTCGCCGGCAAGCTGCTTCACTCTGCCGATCAGGCCAGGCTCACTGACCTGCTTTCCTCAATTACCACAGAGCAGTCTATCTCATCATGAAGTGGGGCGTGTGGGTCAGGCGTGAGCCAGGAAGCGTACGACCGAAGCCGCTTGAGCCTGGCTGTTTTCTCGAGCCGCGCCTGGCGCTCATCGTCGGCTGGTTGGCTACAAGGCGGCCTTTTGTTCCTCTCGGCAGGATACAGCATTCTCGACTCTCCTCGGTCAGAGCCCATAGAGAGGCCAGATCAATGAGGGTGTTGGCCCACTTACGGGGATGGGACCACCTTTTTGCTCCGGGTCCCCGCTCCCCACCTGGGCCGGATACCACCACAGACGCGGACGAGAGTCGCCATCCATTTTGATGAGACTGCCGCAGGTTGCTGCCATTAAAGCTGCCGGGAGGCGGCCGCTGCCGGCCTTGCCTTATCTCAGCCACTTCTCATAGTCGGCCACCAGCAGATGCAGGGGAGCGACGTCCTCTTCGATGTTGGAGAAGCGGCCGATCGGCTCGCGGAAGACATTGTCGGTGAGATCGTCGTTGACGGTGGAGACCTCGCCGATCAGCACGTCCTTGCCTTCGGCCCAGAAGGCGTGCCAGACGCCCGGCAGCAGCGTGACGCTCTGGCCCGGGTCGAGTTTCAACAGTCCGCCCGCCGGAAGCCGGTGGATGGTTCCGTCGACGGGTACCGATACTTCGGCCTTGGGGTCGATGCCACCGTCACGATCGTGCATGAACAGTTCCAGCACCAGCTTGCCGCCGCCACGATTGATGATGTCCTCGGCCTTGATGTTGTGGCGGTGCATGGGCGACAGCTGGTCCTTGCGCGAGATCATGATCTTCTCGGCATAAAGCATGCCCATGCCCTTCTTCATATCCTCGTAACGGCCGTTGCGGACGGTGAACAGGAACAGGCCGAGTTCCTTGAATTTCTCCTGGCCATAGTCGGTGATGTCCCAGCCCAGCCGCGAGGTGTGGATGGCGGAGGAGTCAACTTGGCGCGCCTTCATTTCCTCCGGCGACCAGTAGGCGAAGGGCGGCATGATGTAGCCGAACGAGCGTATGAAAGCGTCGGCTTCGCGGATGATTTCGTTGATGGCGGAGCGTTTCATGATCGTGACCCCTTGGCGTCGACTTGTCTGGAAAACCGCATAGCCGAACGCGGGTTCGGTGTCGATCCACCCAGCCGCCTGCCCTGCCTTGCACCGTGAACGGATGGCCTACCGATCCGGTCGGCTGGCCGCGTGACACAGCGTGCTTTCAGGCTCATAACCCCTGTGAATTTTCATAGGGATAGCCGATGCCGACGATCCACGACCTCGATACGCCGTCGATCCTGATCGACGCCGCACGCGCCGAAGCCAACATTGCCCGCGCGCAAGCCCATGCCGAGAAGAACGGGTTGAAGCTCAGGCCGCACATCAAGACCCACAAGCTGCCCTATTGGGCGAAGAAACAGGTGGCGGCGGGGGCCGTCGGCATCACCTGCCAGAAGATCGGCGAGGCCGAGGTGATGGCCGATGCCGGTCTCACCGACATTTTTCTCCCCTACAACATTCTCGGCCGCGCCAAGCTGGAGCGGCTGAAGGCGCTGCACGGTCGCGTAACGCTGTCGGTGACGGCGGACAGCATGGATACGCTGGAGGGACTCTCGGCAACTTTCACCGATGCCGGCCACCCTCTGCCGGTGCTGGTCGAATGCGATACCGGCATGGGCCGCTGCGGCGTGCAGACGGCCGATGAAGCGGTTGCGCTGGCGAGGCTGATCGACAAGGCCGGCGGCCTCGCCTTCGGCGGGCTGATGACCTATCCGGCCGCCGGCCGGGCAGCGGAAGCCGAAGCCTGGCTTGCCGACGCCAAGCGGGTGCTGGCCGCTTCGGGTCTCGCCTGCGAGCGCGTTTCGAGCGGTGGCACGCCGGATATGTGGCGCTCCGCTGCCGCATCCGTCGTCACCGAATACCGGCCCGGCACCTACATCTATCTCGACCGCTATCAGGTCGCCAAAGGCGTCGGCACCTTGGACGATTGCGCGCTCACGGTGCTGTCGACCGTGGTCAGCCATCCGACGCCGAGCCGCGCCATTCTGGATAGCGGCAGCAAGGCGCTGTCCAGCGACACGCTGGGGCTGCCCGATTTCGGCGAGTTGATGGGTGTCCCGGGGGCGCGGGTGACGGGCCTCAGCGAGGAGCATGGCACGGTCACGCTGTCGAGCGAGGCCAGGCTGCGCATCGGCGAGCGCGTGCGTGTCGTGCCCGATCATTGCTGCGTGGTCACCAACCTCTTCAACGAGGTCAATCTGGTCGACGGCGAGAAGGTGCTCGATACGCTGCCGGTGGCAGCGCGCGGGCTGATGGGATGAGATGCCGGACGACCTCGCGGGTCGCGGAATTCATCACAACGCTGGCGCTGGGAAGAGACTCGGCGTGCGTCAGTTGACCTGCCGCGCCGCCACTCGCCGCATGGCGATGATCCGGCGGCGGCGGATTTCGGTGCGCATCGCCATCAGGTGCAGGGCGAAGAACAGCACGGTGAAGCCGAGTGCCATCGCCAGCAGCGGCCACAGCATAGAGGGATCGATGGTAGAACCACCCATGCGGAACACCGAGGCTGGCTGATGCAGCGTGTTCCACCAGTCGACCGAGAATTTGATGATCGGGATGTTGATGAAACCAACCAGCGTGATAATGGCGGCGGCCCAGGCGGCGCGTCCGGCATCGTCGAGCGCGCGGGTCAGCGCGATAATGCCGAGATACATCAAAAACAGCACGAAGACCGACGTCAGGCGGGCGTCCCACACCCACCAGGTGCCCCACATCGGCTTGCCCCAGATCGAGCCGGTGATCAGCGCCAGCGCGGTGAAGACGGCGCCGATGGGTGCGGCCGATTTCAGCGCGACATCGGCCAGCGGATGGCGCCAGACCAGTGTGCCCAGCGCCGAAACCGCCATCAGCGTATAGCACATCATGGCGAGCCAGGCGAAAGGCACATGGATGTACATGATGCGCACGGTGATGCCTTGCTGGAAGTCTTCCGGCGCCGTGAAGCTCATATAGAGCCCGACGGCAAGAATGAGTGCGGCGATCGCCGCCAGCCATGGCACAAGCCTGTCTGCCAGCGCGACGAACCGCGTCGGGTTGGCAAGATCGGTCCAGCCGCTCAGGCGTGAAGTGGTATCACTCATGCCGCCTTACATAGACCGCCGGCGCGTTTGGAGCAATCGAGCGGCGGTGTCGCAGGCCTTGCCTTTTCCCGGGATCGGCGCGCAGCGCCGAGATGGATGAGGGGTGCTGGAAGGAATGAGGCGATGGAAATTCTATGCGGACTTGGGTTCCGCCAGCTGGAGCCCCCCTCAGCCGTCGCCTTCGGCAACGCCTTCTCCCCAACAAGGGGAGAAGGAAGAACCATCATCTGCTCAGGCAGCCTCGCCCTGCACGGAGCGGCTGAGGCGGCGGACTTCCTCGTCGTTGAGAAGGCCGCCCGCGCGCAGCAGGCTGGCAAAGCGGCCGTTGCGCAGCGACAGTTCGGCAAAACCACCCATTTCGACCACCCTGCCCTTGTCCATGAACACGACCAGATCGGCGTCGCGAACGGTGGTCAGGCGATGGGCGATGATGAAGGTGGTGCGGTCTCGCCGCAGCTCGTCGATCGCTTCCTTGACGCGGTCCTCGGTCTCGACGTCAAGCGCGCTGGTCGCCTCGTCGAGCACCAGGATCGGGGCATCCTTCAGCACGGCACGGGCAATGGCGATGCGCTGGCGCTCGCCACCCGAGAGCTGGCCGCCGCGCTCGCCGACCACCGTGTCATAGCCATTGCTCTTGGCCAGGATGAAGTCCTGGGCCGCGGCCGCGTCGGCCGCCGCATGGATCTCGTCATTGGTGGCGTCGGCACGGCCGACGCGAATATTGTCCTCGATCGAGCGGTTGAGAAGCCCGGCATCCTGGAACACGGTGGCAATCGAATGGCGCAGTGACTTGCGGGTCACGGTGCGGGTATCGATGCCGTCGATCAGGATGCGGCCGCTGGACGGCGAGAAGACACGCTGCAGCAGGTTGATGAGCGTGGTCTTGCCCGCACCCGTCGGTCCGACGATGGCAACCGTCTGGCCAGCCTGAACCTCGAAAGACACATCACTGACGCCCTGCCCCGAATTGGCGAATTCGAAGCTCACATCCTCGAAACGGACATGGCCGGTGACGTTGGCGAGGTCACGCAGGCCATCCGGCTCGGCGGCATCGGCTGCCGAGTCCTCGAGCTTGTAGAAGTCCTCGAGCTTGGCGCGAGCCTCCGAGATCTGGTTGGCGAAAGCCGACATCTGGTCGAGCCGCGAGATCAGCAACGTGGCGAAACCGGTAAAGGCGATGACATCGCCGACGCGCAGCTGGCCATGGGTGACCAGATAGGCGCCGATCAGAAGCACCACCATCATCGAGATTGTCGATGACAGGCGATTGAGCGCGTTCGCAATGGCCCACCAGTCGAGCACAGGGTTCTGCGCATCAAGCAGGTTCTTGACGTAGCAGCGCAGCGTCTCGGCCTCATGGCCAAGACGGTTGTAGCTCTGGAGAACGGCGACGTTGCTCACGGAGTCCGTCACGTGAGCGAACACCTTGTGGTAGTGGCGCTCGACAGCGGCCTGACCCTCCTTGGTGCGCTTCATGACCAGGCGGCCTATGCCGACATAGAGGACACCGAGCGCAAGCAGTACCCCTGACATGCGCACATCCATGCTGATGGCGGTCGGAACCAGCAGGACGAGGGCAACAGCCGTGGACAAATGCTGGCGCATGAATTCGAGCCAAAGGCTGAACAGCGTCTCGACGGCACGCAGCAGCGTGTGCAGGGCGTTGGAAGTGCCGCGCTGGTGATGCCAGGCGAGCGGCATGGTGATGACACGCTCGAACGACTCGCACAGAACCTGGCTGCGCCGGGCGTGGGCAAAGCGGTCCGCGCCGCGCGCCACCAGAACGAAGGCGACCACGTTGAAGGCGCCCAAGGCGGCCCACACGGCAAGCGTGGAGAATACCGAGCCATGCGCGGAGATTGCGTCAATCACCCGGCCAAACAGGATCGGCTCGAGAATGGCGACAGCGGCAAGGGCCACGTTGGCCGAACAAATCAGCGCGACGCGCTTCTTGTCGGCGGCCAGATACCCCAGCGCTCTCCAATAGATCTGCAGAAGTGACACTTCAGCTACTCCGCCAACTCTCTATTGTGCCCAATACCAATATTGTGCACTGCACCATTTCCCGACACGTAACGGCTGACGCGTCGCAAAACAATGCTCGTCTATCGCTTCCGTTCCCATTTAGCGAACAAAAGATGACGACGATACGAAATCTGACGTGATCACCTAACAGTTTGAGATAAAAGGTGAAATGTCAGCCTTGCGGCAAAATCATGGCAATAGACGAGCACTGCCACATTTTTGAGCACAACAGGCCTGCGCAGTCGGATCGGGCGTGTTTAACGGACACCGTCACAGATCGGACGCAAGTAAACAGGAAGCGGTTTCGCGCGCCCCGGAGGACGCGCGATCTTTTGATCTAAGCTGTTGATTTATGCCGGTATCTTGACGATGACGTCGATTTTACCACCGGCTTTGGGCTCGAAAGACGCCGACTTTGTTTTCGCGCCATCGACTTCAAGCGAGATCATCTTGGTCTTTTTATCGCGAACGACGTGAACCTTGATCTCGGCGCCCAGCATCTTGAGCGAGGCTTCATAGCCATCCCAATGGCTGGGCAGTTTGGGCCGGAACGTGATCTGCTTTCCGCGCCGCTCGATACCGAGGATGCCTTCGACCGCAGCGCGGTATAGCCAGCCGGCCGAGCCTGTGTACCAAGTCCAGCCGCCACGCCCGCCCTTGTCACCAACAGCACTGCCGTCTCCGGCATAGATATCGGCGGCGACCACATAGGGCTCGACGCGGTAGTGCTCGGCCGAAACCTCGTCGAATGCGTGGTTGACCGGGTTCAGCATCGAGAAGCAGCGATAAGCTTCGTCGGTCAGTCCCATCTCCGCGAGGGCGATGACGAACCAGGTAGCGGCGTGGGTGTACTGGCCGCCATTCTCGCGCACGCCGGGCGGATAGCTCTTGATGTAGCCGGGGTCCTTGTCCGTCTTCGAAAAAGGCGGCGTGAACAGTTTGACGATCTTGAGCTGGTCGTCGACGAGCAGGTTCGTCGCCTGCTGCATCGCCGTTGTCGATCGCGCCGGGTCGCCCTCGCCCGAAAGCACGCTCCAGGACTGGGCGATGGAGTCGATCTTGCACTCCTGCGACGTGCGGGAACCCAGCGGCGTGCCGTCATCGAAACTGCCGCGCCGATACCATTCGCCGTCCCATGCGGTGCTTTCAAGAGCCCGCTTCAGGACCTCGGCATGCTTGGCCCAGGCCTGGGCGCGCTTGCTGTCGCCTTCGCTCTTGGCGACGGCGGCGAAGTCGCCCAGCGTCTTCAGCAGGAACCAGCCCAGCCACACGCTCTCGCCCTTGCCGTGCTCGCCGACACGGTTCATGCCGTCGTTCCAGTCGCCGCCAAGGATCAGCGGCAGACCGGCGGGACTGCTGCGCTTGATGGCCAGGTCGAGCGCACGCGCGCAATGGTCGTAAAGCGACACCGTCTTTTTCGATATTTCCGGGGTGAAGAACGCGTCGTGCTCGCCCTCGCCCAGCGCCTGCCCATCGATGAAAGGCAATTGCTCCTTCAGGATGCCGGCGTCGCCGGTCACCGAGAGGTAGCGCGCCGTGGCGTGGGCCAGCCAGACCACGTCGTCGGAGATCATGGTGCGCACGCCGGCTCCGGTGCGCGGCAGCCACCAATGCTGCACGTCGCCTTCCGGGAATTGCCGCCGTGCGGCGTTGAGGATCTGGTCGCGTGCCAGCGTCGGATCATGCGCCAGCAGTGCCAGCGTGTCCTGCAACTGGTCGCGGAAGCCAAAGGCGCCGCTTGCCTGGTAAAAGGCCGAGCGGGCCCGGATGCGGCAGGCAAGGCTTTGATAGGGCAGCCAGTGATTGACCATGGCATCGAGCGCCTTATCCGGCGTCTCGACCTGGATGGTGTCGAGGAAGCCGCGCCACTCGCGCTCATTGTCGGCCAGGCGCTGATCGAAATCCTTGCCCCGATGCTTCTGCACCAGGGCACTCGCATGAGCCGAGGACTCGGCATCGCCGAGCAGCCAGAGCAGCGTGACGTCGCCGCCGGCGGGGATTTCGATGTCGCGGGCAATCGCCGCGCAAGGATCGTCTCCGGCTTCGACGCGGCCCGACAGCGCCGCACCACTCAGCACCGCCTGCGGCAGTTCGCTGGAACCATGCCGGCCGAGGAACTCCGAGCGGTCGGCCGTCACCGAATGGACGCCGGCATCGGCGGCAAGGAAAGCCACCCGCTCGCTGAAATCGAGCCCGTAGGGGTTTTGCGCCAGCAACGCGCCGGTCGCACCGTCGCGGGAGGGGACGATGGTTGCCGCGGTGCGGGACCGATGCCCGCCAAGCACCCATTCGGCATAGGCATAGACGCGCAGCCGCGCCGGCACCGAGCCAGAATTCTGGATGCGCAGCCGTGTGATCTTCACCGGATCGACCGGATCGACGACATGGGTCAGGTCCATCGACAAGGCCCCACGCCTGGCGCGGAAGGTCGAGAAACCCTGGCCGTGCCAGGCTTCGTAGGTCACCGAGGGATCGCGCACCACCGCGGCTAGCGGCGAGAACGCCCGGCCGCTTGCCTGATCATAGATGTAGATGCCCTCGCCCGGCCGGTTGGAAACCGGATCATTGGACCACGGCGTCAACTGGTAGTCGCGGCTGTTGCGGCTCCAGGTGAAGGCAGCCCCCTCGGCCGAAGTGTGGAAGCCGAAAGAAGCGTTGGAGACGACATTGATCCAGGGCTGCGGTGTGGTGCGCCGGCCTGCCAGCCGCACCACATAGTGCCGCCCGTCGCCGTCGAAACCGCCGAAACCATTCCACTGGCTGAGGCCGGAGCCATCGGCGCTGGCAACCGTCACGGCCTGCGAGGCATGTGCATGCGCGATCGGAGCCGTCGCTTGAATTTCGCGCGGAGCCAGCAATCCGGCCGGCACCAGTCCGTCGCGCGCCTGCAGGGCAGCCGCCTCGGCCCGCTCGATCTGATCGAAGATGGTGCCGTTGCGCGTATGCAGCACCACCCGGGCAACGGCGAGCAGCGTCTTGTAGGTGGTTTCTTCCATCAGATCGCGGCGCACCGCGAAGATGTGCTGTCTCGGCCCAAGCTCCTTGCCGCGCAAACGGCTGTTTTCGCACAGCGTCTCGACCGCACGCTGCAGATCCTGGACGTAAGACGAGGCCTGCTCGTTGACGACGACGAAGTCGATCATCATGCCACGGGTGCGCATATATTCCTGGAAGCGCAGCGCCTGGGCAACGATCTCCAGGTCGGCCACATCGCCGATCCTGACCAGGAAGATCGGGAAATCGCCCGAAATGCTGGTCGGCCACAGGCTTGACTGCTTGCCGAGGCCGGAGGCGATGGATTCGGCCGGCAGGCGCAGGAATGAATCCGGATAGATCAGATAACGCGCCAGTTTCTGCACGTTGGCGGCATCGGTCAGGCTGAGGCCCATATGGCGGGTCTGTACCTGGCTGCGCGTCCAGGCGAGCATGGCCTGGCGGGCAAAGCTCTCCTGATGGTCGAGCCGGTTGATGGCTTCCACCAGTTCGGCGCGGTTGGCACCGACCACGGTCCAGAAGGTCAGCGAGATCTTCTTGTTGGCGGGCACGCGCACCTGGCGGCGCAGCGAAGCGATGGGATCGAGCGTGAAACCGGAATGGCCGCCGAGCCTGGCGCCTGGATCGAAGGCGGCTGCGTCGACGATGGTGCGGCCTCGGCCAATGAAGGCGCGCCTGTCGGTCTCGGCCTCGGCATCGCGCGCTGGCCCCGACGGATCGGTGACGAAATGCACCAGGGTGACATCGGGCTCACTGGTTTCACGCTTGCGGCGCGTGGCGAAGATCGCGCCATTGTTGGCGGCGATTTCCGTCTCCACAAACATCTTCGAGAAGGCCGGATGCGCGTTGTCGGAGGCCTCCGAACCCAGCACCAGCTCGGCAAAGGACGTCACTTCGATATGACGGTCAGCGGGGCCCTCGTTGAAAATTGTGACGCGCCGGCCTTCGCCATTGCCTTCGGAGATGACGATGCATTCAACCTCGGAGCGCAGCGTGCCGACCGTTTTGACGAAGCTCGCCTTGTCGTCGGAAAACAGGGTCTGCGTTCTTTCCTCGATCGCACGCTTGGGCTCTGACGTCGCCGACCACCAATCGCCTGTGGCTGCATCACGCAAGAAGATATAGGAGCCAAGCCGATCCTCGACCGGGTCGGGTTGCCAGCGGGTGACGGAAAGATCGCCCCAATGACTGTAGCCGGAGCCCGTCGCGGTGACCATCACCGAATAGCGGCCGTTCGACATCACATTGGTGGAACGCAATGCCCGCAAGGGATCGAGCACGATGCGGGTGTCGGGGCTCTCGGTTTCGGTCTCGTCCTTGGCGCGCTCGTCCGCCTCGGTGCGCACGGTCGCCGTCGGGATATCGCGCGGCGCCCTCTCCTGCAGCAGCAGTTCAGCCGATTCAATCACCGGATCGCTGTGGAAGCGATCGCGCAGGCGGCCTTCGAAGATGGCGTCGGCGACGGCGGCGATCGACATGCCGGAATGGTGGGCCATGTAATTCTGCACCACGGCATGATTGGTGCCTTCCGGCACGCGCTGCGGCGTGAAGTCGACGGCATCGTAGTAGCCATGGCGGCCAAGCGCCCCGATCTCGCGCAGACGCGCAAGATTTTGCACGGCTTCCCGCGGATTGAACTGTGCCGCCAGGATAGTGGCGTAAGGCGCGATCACCGTGTTCTGGCCAAGGCCGCGCTTCAGGCCGAGGCCCGGCACGCCGAAATTGGTGTACTGGTAGGTCAGTTCCCGGTCGCGGGCGTTGTAAGCCGCCTCCGAAATGCCCCACGGCACGTTCTTCTGACGGCCATACTGGATCTGACGCTTGATGATCAGCTTGCTGGTCTGGTTCAGGATACTGCCTTGCGGCTCCTTCATCACCAGCGGCGGCATCAGATACTCGAACATCGAGCCCGACCAGGACATCAAAGCGCCCTGGAAGCCGATCTCGACGATCGGGCGGCCGAGCCGGAACCAGTGCTCGGTCGGCAGGTCGCCCTTGGCGATGGCGAACAGGCTGGTCAGCCGCGCCTCGGAGGCAAGAAGGTCGTAGCAGCTTTCGTCGAGCTGGTGTTCCTCGACCCGGTAGCCGATCGACAGCAGCTTGCGCTCCGGCCGCATCAGGAAGGCGAACTCCATCTCGAAGGCGAAGCGGCGCGTGCGCTCGCGCAGGGTCAAGAGCTTGGCGCGCAGTGCTTCGACGGCGTTGTCGTCGCTGTGGGCGTCGTGGACATGCGCCTCGCACGTGGCTTCCAGCCTCGCCGCCCAGTCGACGATGACGTCGCTCTGGGCCGATGCCGCCTCGGTGTGGATGGCGGTGGCCAGCTTGCGGATCTCGCCTGCCAGAACCGCCAGGTTGATGGTGCGGATCGAGGCCATTTCCGGTTGCGCCTTGATCGTGTCGACGGCGCGCCGCATGCCATCCAGGCGGTCAACAAGACGCTGGCGCAGAGGCCGCAGCTGGCGGCGATCGTCGGGCAACTCGTCCAGGCTTTCGCTGAGAATGGTCACCGTGTCGAGAATGCCTTCGAAATCGCCCTGGAGATGGACGGAAGGCGCTTCCGCCCACTCGGCACAGGCAGCCGCCACCGCCACGAGATGGCCGGCGAGATTGCCGCTGTCGACGGCCGAAATATAGAGCGGGTAGAGCGGCTTCAGCGTCGTGGTGTCGTACCAGTTGAAGAGATGGCCGCGGTTGCGCGGCATGCTCTCTATGGTCGTCATCGTCGCATCGATGCGGGTGATGGCATCGGACAGGCTGATCCAGCCGAAATCACGCGCCGAGACGATCGACAGAAGATAGACGCCGATATTGGTCGGCGAGGTGCGCGGCGCCACGACCGGTGCCGGGCTTTCCTGGAAATTGTCGGGCGGCAGATTGTGATGCTCTGCCGTGACGAAGGTCTCGAAATAGTGCCAGGTGCGCCGCGCCACCGTGCGCAGCGCATGGATATCGGCCTGCGATATGCGCAAGCGATCCTCGGTTTCGGCCGAGCGGCTGATCCAGCTGGCGATCGCCGGCGAGCCGATCCAGAACAGGGCGAAGAAGAAGGCGACGAAGGCACCGGTGGAATCGGCCAGCACCGGAATGGCGAGGCCGACGAAGCCGATGATCACGGCGCCATACATCATGCCATAGTAAGAGCCGACGTCGTTGTCGCCGGCCTTGTGCGCCTGCGAGGCGGTGCGCCATTCCAGGAGGTTCTGGCGGCTGACGAACAGCCGGTAAAGCGTGCGCACGATGGCGTCGCCCATCATCCAGGCATTGTGCGCCATCAGCACGATTTTCAGCGCCACCATGGCGGTGCCGAAGGCGACGTCGCGCGCGAGCGCGGAGAAATGGCCGCGCGGCGTCTGGTCGCCGCTCTTGGGCAGGATGGCGTTGACCACGTCGAAGGTCGGTGCCATGAACAGGCTGAGGATCAGCAAAGCCTGCCATTGCGCGGCCTGTGTGAAAGGCAGCAGCGTCCAGCCGGCGATCGCCGCCATCACCCAGAAGATCGGTGTCAGCGAACGGCGCAGATTGTCGACCATCTTCCAGCGCGACAGGGCCGGAACGCCCGAACGCGGATCGAGGATGAAGCCCAGCAGCTGCCAGTCGCCGCGTGCCCAACGATGGTGGCGAGAGGCGTCGACCGAGTAGCGGGTCGGGTAGTCCTCGACCAGTTCGACGTCGGTGACCAGCGCGGCGCGCGCCAGCGCGCCTTCGAGCAGATCATGGCTGAGGATGGTGTTTTCCTCGATGCGGCCCTGCAGGGCCGCCTCGAAAGCGTCGACATGATAGAGGCCCTTGCCGGTGAAGGATCCGTCGCCGAACACATCCTGATAGAGATCCGAGACGGCGAAGACATACGGGTCGAGGCCGCGGTTGGCCGAGAAGACGCGCTGGAAGAACGAAGCCTCGTCGCCACTGGTAAGCGAGGCGGTGATGCGTGGCTGCAGGATCGTATAGCCAGCGGTGACGACGCGCTTGGTCGCGTCGAAATGCGGGCGGTTGAGCGGATGGCAGAGCTTGCCGACAAGGCTCGATACGGCATCACGGGTGGTGCGCGTATCGGCATCCAGCGTCATCACGTGGACGACTTTTTCCGGCAGCGGCACATCGAGCGGCAGGAATGTGGTGTCACTGTCGCCGCGCAGCAGCAGGTCGAGCTCGTGCAGCTTGCCACGCTTGCGCTCCCAGCCCATCCAGGACCCTTGAGCCGCATTGAAGAGCCGGCGGCGGTGCAGGATGTAGAAGCGCGGCGCGCCTTCCGAGGGATAGCGGGCATTGAGACGGGCGATCTCGGCGCGGGCATATTCGAGGATTTCGGTATCCGCCGCATCGATCTCCATCTTACTGTCGGGCCAGTCCGACAGCAGCGCGAAATGGATCTCGTCCGCCAGATTGGCAAGGTAGTGCACTTCGATGTTGCGGATGTTTTCCTCGACATCGTCGCGCGATCCGATCAGCGACGGCACCACCACCAACGTGCGCGCTTCTGGCGGCACGCCGTGCCTGTAATCATAGCCAATCAGCCGTGTCGGCTTGAGGAACAACGAGACCACGGTATTGAAGAAAGCGAGTGCGCCCTCGCTGGCCGGCACGGCGAACAGCGCCAGCATCAGCACGATCGACGGCACCGACAGGCCGAGATTGGCCAGCGCATTGCCCGAAAGCACGAGCAGCAGCACGGTCAGCGCGAAGACCGGCAGGACGATGCCAAGCCATCCGGTCTTGGCGAAGGTCCGCTTGACCGTCTGGCTGACAGTCGGCCGATAGCCGATCGCCCTTTCCAGCTCCAGCCGGCGCGGGCCAACGAGATAAAATCCGACATCGGTATGGGCGGATGCGACAGGGGCATCACTGCCTTCGCTACCGACTGACGTGGTCTCACCGACGGCATGACCGGCCAATTCTATCGCCTTTTCGGCGACGCGGTATTCCGACAGGCTCGAGCGGCGCGCCAATTCCTCGATCGCGGTCCGGTATTGGTCGCGCGAGAAGAAGTCGAGCGCGGCGAAATCGGTGCGCTCGCGCAGCACGGTATCGATGCGGCTGACGCCTTCGAACCACACCGTCCAGTCGACGTCGTTGATGAGGCGCAGGCCGCGGATGATGTTGCCGGTCGTCACATTGCCGCTGGACAGCGTGTGATGCTCGGAGATGATGATCTCCTCGGCATCGGAGCCGGTCTTCTCAAGCTCGCCTTCCAGCCATTCCAGCGCCTTGCCGGCGTTCTGCGATCCATCGCGCAAGCGATAGAGAAGCTGGGTGGCAAAGGTGGTGTCCTGCGCGTGCATGCTGAAATTGGCCAGGATCGCCTGCCGGTCAGCGCTGTCGTCGGTCGCCAGCACCTTGTCGGCCACATCGTTGGCGATCTGGCGCATCTGGCGGGTGCGATTGACCCTGACGGCCAGCCGGCGGAGATTTTCGATCAGCACGAAGCGCAGAAGCGACGGCAGCGCCCAGAGTTCACCGATCTTCAGCGGCTCGACCGACTGAAAACCCTGGACGATCGCCTTGAACATCGTCGCCGAGACGGAACTGTCCGAATGCGCCACATAGGTCCAGGCCAGCGCCAGCGCGCGCGGCACGGTGCCGCCATCGGGCAGCTTCAGCGTCGGCAGCTGACGATAGAAGCGGCGCGGCAGGTCGCGCTTGACCTGGAAAATGGTCTCCTCGACCAGATAATTGTTGTCGAGCAGCCATTGCGCGGCCGGAGTGATCGTCTCGCCCTTGGCTTGCGCCGCATTGGTCGAGCGATAGACTTCGAGGATCTTCTTGGCGCTGTCGCGGATACGGGCCTGGAAATCGAATGGGATGAGGCCGAACAGGTCGGCGAGGTCCCCCTTTGCCAGGCTTTCGCCAAGCAGCCGGAGGCGTTCCTCCGGCAGGAATGTCGATCTTATCGGCTCTTCCGTGATGACCGGGAAGCTCGCGCTCGTCTTCTCGATCTGGGCTGGGTTCGTCTGAATATTCATTGAAAATTCCGTAAGCGGAGCACTCAGCGGCGTCACCGCCACGGCAATGGCCCTAAAACCGATTCAAATGCAATTGGTTGCATAGTCCCACTTGCCGAAAGTTTGTTTCCGCACCACGACAGGGCGTCATCTCTCGACAAGATTCTAAGACGAGCGCCCCTCCCTCCCGTCGGCACTGATCGGCGGCGAGGATTCAGGCTTTTTCGTGGTGCCGCCGACAGCTTACGCTATATTTCGCCGACATCGCGATCATGTTTGGAAACAGGCGGTAACCGTTAGCGCGAAGGCATCAGGCCGCAGCGGCTATCCGGACCACGAACAGCGTCCCATTCCGGGCGGGCTCAGCCCGCAGGACCGAAGCATCCGGCCCGAGCAGCAGCGCGTCGAGAGGCCCTAGGCGAATTGGCCCGGCATCGGGAAAAACGGCTTCGCCGTCGTGACAAAGGATGAGGGTCGAACCGGCCCGGGTCACGATTTCCACAGGCCGCGAAATCG
This sequence comes from Mesorhizobium sp. B2-4-12, assembly GCF_006441575.1. Classification (NCBI taxonomy): domain Bacteria; kingdom Pseudomonadati; phylum Pseudomonadota; class Alphaproteobacteria; order Hyphomicrobiales; family Phyllobacteriaceae; genus Mesorhizobium; species Mesorhizobium sp. B2-4-12. Next base: position 15,929 of record NZ_VFVC01000017.1, on the reverse strand, counting down.
CCAGGCGTTCGACCGAATGCAGCATGCGGCCGCGGCGAGTCATGACGTTGAGGTCTGTGATCGGGCCGGCGATCAAGGCGGCACTCGTGGGCAGGTCGGCTGGGAAGGAAAAAGGCGCGGTAGCCGGCGCCAGCCGTGTCGACGGCTGACCGGTGATATCAAGTACGATCCCCTCGCCTTCCAGCACCGACAGCGTGCGGTCGATCCCGGCAAAACGGGAGAATGGCCCGCTGCTTTCGACGCGGGCCATTGACACGCGCCAGTCGAAATCGTCGAGCCCGGCGCCAGCGGGCGAGACGGCGATTTCCGTCGTCACCCCGCCGCCGTTCTTCCATGGCATCGACTTATATTCGGCTGCCCGCAGGACGCGCATGACGTCAGCCCGTTATCCGAGAATGCCGGGCAGGTCGAGCTGGTGCTCCTTGGCGCATTCGATGGCGATCTCGTACCCGGCATCGGCATGGCGCATGACACCGGTCGCCGGGTCGTTCCACAGCACCCGCTCCAGCCGCTTTGCCGCCTCGGGCGTGCCATCGGCGACGATGACCATGCCGGCATGCTGCGAGAAGCCCATGCCGACGCCGCCGCCGTGGTGCAGCGACACCCAGGTGGCGCCGGACGCCGTGTTGAGAAGCGCGTTGAGCAGCGGCCAGTCGGAGATGGCGTCGGAACCGTCTTTCATCGCCTCGGTCTCACGGTTCGGCGAGGCGACGGAGCCGGAATCGAGGTGGTCGCGGCCGATGACGACCGGGGCCTTGAGCTCGCCCCTGGCCACCATCTCGTTGAAGGCCAAACCGAGCCGGTGGCGATCGCCGAGGCCAACCCAGCAGATACGCGCCGGCAGGCCCTGGAAGGAGATGCGCTCGCGCGCCATGTCCAGCCAGTTGTGCAGGTGGGTATTGCCAGGGGTCAGCTCGCGCACCTTGGCGTCGGTCTTGTAGATGTCCTCCGGATCGCCGGAAAGGGCTGCCCAGCGAAACGGGCCAATGCCGCGGCAGAACAGCGGGCGGATATAGGCCGGCACAAAACCCGGAAAGGCGAAGGCGTTCTCAAAACCTTCTTCCAGGGCCACCTGGCGGATGTTGTTGCCGTAGTCGAGTGTCGGCACGCCGGCGTTCCAGAACGCCACCATCGCCTCGACATGCTCGCGCATCGACGCGCGCGCCGCCTTCTCGACCGCCTTCGGATCGCTGACACGCTTCTCGCGCCACTCGGCCATGGTCCAGCCCTTCGGCAGATAGCCATTGATGGGGTCGTGAGCCGAAGTCTGGTCGGTGACGATATCGGGGCGGATGCCGCGCCTGAACATCTCGGGCACGATTTCGGCGGCATTGCCGAGCAGGCCTACCGACTTCGCCTCGCCGGCCTTGGTCCAGCGCTCGATCATTTCCATCGCCTCGTCGAGCGTCTCGGCTTTCTCGTCGACATAACGGGTGCGCAGGCGGAAATCGATCGAATCCGGGTTGCATTCGATCGCCAGGCAGCAGGCGCCGGCCATGACGGCAGCGAGAGGCTGGGCGCCGCCCATGCCGCCAAGACCGCCGGTCAGGATCCATTTGCCCTTCAGGTTGCCGCCATAATGCTGGCGGCCGGCCTCGACGAAGGTCTCGTAGGTGCCCTGCACGATGCCCTGCGTGCCGATGTAGATCCAGGAGCCGGCCGTCATCTGGCCGTACATCATCAGGCCCTTCTTATCGAGCTCGTTGAATTTTTCCCAGGTCGCCCAGTGCGGCACCAGGTTGGAGTTGGCGATCAGCACACGCGGCGCATCCGGATGGGTGCGGAACACACCGACCGGCTTGCCCGACTGCACCAGCAGCGTCTCGTCCTCGCCGAGCGTCTTCAGCGAAGCGACGATGCGGTCGAAATCGTTCCAGGTGCGCGCCGCCCGCCCGATGCCGCCATAGACGACCAGTTCGTTGGGGTTTTCGGCAACGTCGGGATCGAGGTTGTTCATCAGCATGCGAAGCGGCGCCTCGGTCGTCCAATACCGGGCATTGAGCTTGTCACCGCGTGGCGCGCGGACTTCGCGAATGTTGTGGCGAGGATTGGTCATCATTGTCCCTTTCGGATGGCGGCGCGTCAGCGACCGGCCCAGTCAATGGCGGTTTCGAGAATCTGCTTCAGCGTGGCGCGGATCGGCGCGGCATAAGTCGGATCGTAGGGAACCGGCCAATTCTCCGGAGAACCCTTCTCCGCCGGCTCGCGCATGTAGCCACGGTTGGAAAGCTCCATCTGCAGCGCGTGAACGCCGTTTTGCGGCTGGCCAAAGGTGCGCGTGATCGAGCCGCCCTTGAAGCGGCCATTGACCACCCATGTCTCGCCAGTCGTCGCGAGGATGGCGGCTACCTTTTCCTGCAACACCGGATCCGTGCTCTTGCCGTCATTGGTGCCAAGATTGAATACCGGCAGCGTGCCTTCGAACAGGCGCGGCAGCACCGAGCGGATCGAATGGCAATCGTAGAGCACGATTTTTTCATGCATGCCGCGCAGCCGGTCGATCTCGGCCTTAAGGGCGGCGTGGTAGGGCTTGAAATAGGTCTCGCGGCGCTGGTCGATCTCGGACGGGGTCGGCTCCTCGCCCATGCGATAGAGGGGATCGCCGTCGAACGTGTCGGTCGGGCAAAGCGTGGTTGTCGCCTGTCCGGGATAAAGCGAGACGCCGGAAGGGTCGCGGTTGACGTCGATGACGGTGCGCGAGATGGCGGTGTGCACGACGGTGGCGCCAAGGTCGGTGGCGAAATCATAGAGCTTGTCGATCCACCAGTCGCAGTCGCGCCGACCTAGCCAAGTCGAGACAAGCCGGCTCTCGATGTCGGCAAGGTCGATACCGGTGTGCGGGATCGACACCAGCAGCGGCGCCGTGCCTTGCCTGACGGTGAGCCAGGGAGCGGCAGCCATCACGCTGCTCCCGCGATCGACGGCAGCGCCACCGCGCCAGCGGCCTTGGCGGCTGCGCCGCTGCGCACCATGGCGATGGCTTTTTCCATATCGGGATGGAAATGCCGGTCGTTGTCGAGATGGGGAACTTCGGCCCGGACCAGCTTGCGCACGGCCTCCAACGGATCGCTCGACGCCAATGGCTGGTGGAAATCGCAGCCTTGTGCGGCAGCCAGCAGTTCGATGCCGATCACCGCCGTGGCGTTCTCGACCATGCCGATCAGCCGGCGCGCGCCGTGCGCGGCCATCGAAACGTGGTCCTCCTGATTGGCCGAGGTCGGGATCGAATCGACGCTGGCCGGATAGGCTTTCTGCTTGTTTTCCGAAACGAGAGCAGCCGCCGTCACCTGCGGGATCATGAAACCGGAATTCAGGCCGGGCTTCGGCGTCAGGAAGGCCGGCATGCCCGACAGCGCCGGGTCGACCAGCATGGCGATCCGGCGTTCCGAAAGCGAGCCGATCTCGCAGACGGCCAGCGCGATCATGTCGGCGGCAAAAGCGACCGGCTCGGCGTGGAAATTGCCGCCGGAAAGCGCGGTGTCGTCCTCGGCGAAGATCAGCGGATTGTCGGTGACGCCATTGGCCTCGGTTTCCAACGTATCGGCGGCTTTGCGCAGCACATCGAGCGCGGCGCCCATCACCTGCGGTTGGCAGCGCAGGCAGTACGGGTCCTGCACGCGCTCGTCGCCGACGCGGTGCGATTCACGGATGGCGCTGCCGGCCATCAGATTGCGCAGCGCCTCCGCCGTCTCGATCTGGCCATGGTGCTTTCTCAACAGATGAATGCGCGGATCGAAAGGCGCGTCGGAACCCTTGGCCGCGTCGGTCGACAGCGCCCCCGCGACCAGCGCCGACTGGTAGAGCACTTCGGCCTCGAACAGGCCGGCCAGCGCATAGGCCGTCGAAAACTGCGTGCCGTTGAGCAGCGCCAGACCCTCCTTTGCGCCCAATGTGACCGGCTCCAGCCCATGCGAGACGAAGGCAACCTTGGCCGGGAAACGGCCATGCGGGGTAAAGCATTCGCCGACACCAATCATCACCGCCGTCATGTGCGACAACGGCGCCAGATCGCCCGACGCGCCGACCGAGCCTTGCGCCGGCACCACCGGGATGACGTCGTTGGCGAGCATCGCTTCGAGCAGCTGAATGGTCTCGGGTCGCACGCCGGATGCACCCTGCGCCAGGCTGGCAAGCTTCAGCGCCATCATCAGGCGGGCAACGGCCACCGGCATCGGCTCGCCGACGCCAGCGGCATGCGACAGCACGATGTTGCGCTGCAAGGTTTCGAGATCGCCAGCCGGGATGCGCACACTGGCCAATTTGCCGAAGCCGGTGTTGATGCCATACACAGGCTCACCCTTGGCAACGATCCTGGCGACCGCTTCGGCGCTCGCCTTGATCTTTGGACGGCAAGCATCGTCAAGTCTCGGCACGGCACCACGGTAAATGGCGCGCCAGTCGGCCAGCGTCGCATTGCCGGGCTTCAAGGTCAGTTCGTTCATTGTCCTCTCCAGATACGGGCATGCAGCGGATTGAAGCCCATGCGATAAACGAGTTCGGCGGGACGCTCGATGTCCCAGATCGCCAGGTCGGCGGATTTTCCCGCTCCCAGCGTGCCGGTCTGCTTCAACAGCCCCAGCGCGCGGGCGGCCTCGCGGGTAACGCCGGCAAGACATTCATCGACCGTCATGCCGAACAATGTCGCCGCCATGTTCATGGTCAGCAGCAGCGAGGTCAGTGGCGAAGTGCCGGGATTGTTGTCGGTGGCGACCGCCATCTTGACTCCATGCCGGCGGAACAGGTCGATCGGCGGCTTCTTCGTCTCGCGAATGAAGTAGTAGGCACCGGGCAGGATCGTCGCCACGGTTCCCGCCTTGGCCATGGCCACGGCGCCTGCTTCATCGGTGTATTCGAGATGATCCGCCGACAGCGCGCCATAGCGGGCGGCGAGTTCGGCGCCGTGCAGGTTGGACAGCTGGTCGGCGTGGAGCTTGACCGGCAGGCCTGCGGCCTTGGCGGCGTCGAAGACGCGCGCCATCTGTTCCGGCGAAAACGCTATGCCCTCGCAAAAACCGTCGACCGCATCGGCCAGTCCTTCGGCGGCAACGGCAGGGAGAATCTGCCTGGCGACCAGATCGATAAAGGCGTCCTTGTCGCCCTTGGCTTCCGGCGGCAGCGCATGGGCGCCGAGGAAGGTCGTGCGGATCGTCACCGGCCGCCGATCGCCAAGTTGGCGGGCCGCGCGCAGCGATTTCTGCTCGTTTTCGAGGTCGAGTCCGTAGCCCGATTTCACTTCCACGGTGGTTACGCCCTCGGCGATCAGCGCGTCGAGGCGGGGCAGGGACTGGGCGACCAGTTCGTTCTCGCTGGCGGCCCGCAAGGATTTGACCGATGACACGATGCCACCGCCGGCCCTGGCGACCTCTTCATAGGTGGCGCCGGCCAGCCGCATCTCGAACTCGTTGGCGCGGTTGCCGGCATGGACCAGATGGGTGTGGCAGTCGATCAGCCCGGGCGTGATCCAGCGGCCCTCGCAGTCGACGGTTTCCCCTCCCGCGAACGCCATCGGCATTTCGGCCTCGGCGCCCGCATAGACGATCAGCCCATCTCGCGCCGCGACCGCGCCCTTCTCGACGATGCCGAGTCCGGCCGCACTCTCGGCCATGGTCGCCAGGCGCGCATTGCGCCAAAGACGAAGTCCTCCTGCCCTGCTCTCTCCAGCCATTATCTTTTCCATTTGAAAGGATGGCGATTATGTATATACATATTAACTTGCACTGCAAGTGCTATTGTTATCGGCGAACCGGATTCGGAGACGAGCGTGACGACAATCTTCGCGGAACAGGCACTCCTGCCGGGAGGCTGGCAGAATAATGTTCGGATCGCCATGAGCGGAGGGCTGATTTCCGCGATCGATGCCGGCGTGGCCGCGCATGCCGACGACGAGCGTCATGCCATTGTGCTGCCCGGCATGCCCAATCTGCACAGCCACGCCTTCCAGCGCGGCATGGCCGGGCTCGCCGAACTTCGCGGCCCCTCCGCCGACAGTTTCTGGAGCTGGCGCGAGGTGATGTACCGTTTCGCGCTGTCGATGACACCGGATCAGGTCGAGGCGGTTGCCGCGCAGCTCTATGTCGAGATGCTGGAGGCCGGTTTTTGCCGCGTCGGCGAATTTCACTATCTGCATCACGACCGCGATGGACAACCCTATGCCAACCTTGCCGAGATGGCGGAACGGATTGCTGCCGCGGCCAGCGAAACCGGCATCGGCCTGACGCTGCTGCCGGTGTTTTATGCGCATTCCTCCTTCGGCGGTGCCGCGCCGAATGAAGGCCAAAGGCGATTCATAAATGATGTGAATCGGTTCTCGCGGCTTGTTGAGAAAAGCCGCGAATCGGTTCGCGTGTTGAATCACGCTGTCGTCGGCGTCGCCCCGCACAGTCTGCGCGCCGCGACGCCGGAGGAACTGACAGAGGTCGCCGCTCTGGCGCCGAACGGGCCGATCCACATCCACGTCGCCGAACAGGTGAAGGAAGTCGAGGACTGCCTTGCCTGGGCCGGTGCGCGCCCGGTCGAATTTCTGCTTGGGGCTGCCGATGTCGACCGGCGCTGGTGCCTGATCCACGCCACCCACATGACCGGCGCCGAAACCATCGGCATGGCCAAAAGCGGCGCCATCGCCGGCCTCTGCCCGATCACCGAGGCCAATCTTGGCGACGGCACTTTTGCCGCACCGCTGTTCAGGGAGCATGGCGGCCGCTTCGGCATCGGCTCCGATTCCAACGTACTGATCGGCCTGCCCGACGAATTGCGCCAGCTCGAATATTCGCAGCGCCTCGCCCATCGCGCCCGCAATGTGCTTGCCGTGGCCGGCGGTTCGACCGGGCGTGCCTTGTTCGACGCCGTGCTTGACGGCGGCAGCACCGCGCTCGGTGCCGGCGCCTCGCAGATCGCCGTCGGCGCAACCGCCGATCTCGTCTCGCTCGACGCCGCCAACCCCTCGCTGGCCGGTAAGACCGGTGACGCGATCCTCGACGCCTGGATCTTCGCCAATGGCAGCAAGGTCGACTGCGTCTGGGCGCATGGGCAGAAACAGGTGAGCGGCGGCAAGCACCTGAACCGTGAAGCGGTTGGCGAGCGGTTCCGCAAGGTGATGACGGCACTTTCCGAGGGCTGATTCCAGATGAACATGGCCGAAACGACGGAGATGGAGGACAGCGAGACAGTCTCGCTGCATCAGCGCATTCTTTCCGATATCCGCGAAAAGATCCTGTCCGGAACCTGGGCGCCCGGCCACCGTATCCCGTTTGAACATGAGCTGACCACCGAATATAAATGCTCGCGCATGACGGTAAACAAGGCGCTGTCGCAACTCGCCAAATCCGGTCTGATCGAACGCCGCCGCCGCTCGGGCAGTTTTGTCCGCCGGCCGCAGTCGCAGGCGGCCGTGCTGGAACTCCACGACATCAGGATCGAAGTCGAAGCGCTCGGCCTGCCCTACCGCTACGAGCGGCTGGAGCGCCTGAAGCGGCGCAGCAACGCTGAAGACAGGGCGCTGCTCGGACCGTCCGCCGCAGGGTCGGTGCTATGGCTTGAAGGCCTGCATTTCGCGGGCGAGCGGCCGTTCGCGCTCGAGCAGCGCCTGATCAACCTTTCGGCGGTTTCGGAAGCCGGGGACGAAGAGTTTCTGGAAATTGCCGCCGGACCTTGGCTGATCGGCCGTGTACCATGGAGCGAGGCGGAGCATCGGATACGCGCCATGGCGGCGGATGAGCTTATCGCCGATGCGCTCGACATCGATCCCGGCGCGCCTTGCCTTGTGGTCGAGCGCCGCACCTGGAGCGCGGAGCACCCGGTCACCCATGTACGCTTCGTCTATCCGGCGGAAAGCCACACGCTGGTGGCAAGGTTCACGCCTTCGCAGGGATGAGTGATCTGCCCCTGGTGGGGGGAGATGGCCGGCAGGCCAGGACGCCGTAGAGCGCGAACTTCGAATGTGCCTGCCGGGAACTCATGTAGAAGACGGGACGGCTGGCGGGACAGCGCCCCCCTCTGCCTTGCCAGGCATCTCCCCACAAGGGGAGATTGGCGGCTTCATTGTCGGCTTAAATCGCCGCCGTGATAATGATCTCAACCAGATATTCCGGGCCGGCGAGCTTGGCTTCGCCAGTAGCGCGGGCGGGCGTGTGGCCTTGCGGCACCCACTTGTCCCATTCCGAATTCATCTCGGCGAAAGTGCCCATGTCGGCCAACCAGATGATTGCCTGAACGATCTTGGTCTTGTCGGTGCCGGCCTTGGCAAGCAATTCGTCGACGGTCGCCAGGATGTCGCGGGTCTGCGAGGCGACGTTGCCGCCGGGCTCGCCGACCTGGCCGGCCAGATAGACGGTGTTGCTGTGGATGACGATCTGGCTCATGCGCGGGCCAACATCGATGCGACGAATACTCATGGGAAGTTCCTTCGTTTTGAGGGTCGCGCCTGTTTAGAGTCGCCATGGGCTTCGGGCAAGGCCGCCGGCGCCAAATCCCCTTGGACCAGAAAGGAAGCTGTTCGAGGCCGCAATTCCACCCGAGTGGCTTGTCGACTGATGTAACAACATCTCCATCACCCACTCATGCCGAACAGATTCGTTCCATCCGGATCGGCTTAAGTTGGATTCCTCGCCGGAAACATCTATCTGCGCTGAACGATTTCTGTCGGCGCGGATTGCCGGCCACGTCGGGGAGTGGCAAGACTCCCCGACAAACCAGATTGCGAGGATGCTGCCATGGAATACCGCGAAATCAGCGAGGATTATTCGGTCTCTGGCCAGATCCAGCCCGAAGACGTCGCAGCCATCAAGGCCGCCGGCTTTAGAAGCGTCATCTGCAACCGGCCTGACGATGAGCAGCCGGGCCAGCCGTCGGCGGACACGCTCAGGGCGGCGGTCGAAGGCGCCGGGCTCGCCTTCCGCTACATCCCTGTGATCAGCGGCCAGATCACCGCCGAGAATGTCGAGGATCAGGCCGAGGCGCTGGACGAGTTGGAAGGCCCGGTGTTCGCCTATTGCCGCTCCGGCGCCCGCTGCACCAATCTATACGGGCTGATCCAGCAATCGAAAGGTTAGATCGGCAGCGCGCCGGTTTCTTTAAGCGTCTCCAGCACGATCGCCGTCTTCACGTGCTGCACGGATTCGTGCGGCAGGAGCACGCCGTTGACGAATTCCGACAGCGACTTCAGGTCGGGCGTCACCACTTTCAAGATGTAATCCATCTCGCCGGTCAGCGCGTGCGCCTCCTGCACTTCCGGCAACCGCGCCACCAATTCGCCGAAGCGCCGGGCATTGTCGCGGTTGTGGGTGGCTAAGGTCACCGAAATGACGTTGACCAGCGAGAAGCCTAGCCTGTCGCGGTCGAGCACCGCCCGATAGCCCTTGATATAGCCGTCTTCCTCGAGGCGCTGGCGGCGGCGCGAGCATTGCGATGCCGACAGGTTTACCCGCTCCGATAGATCATTGTTGGTCAGCCGCGCATCGCCCTGCAAGAGCGCCATTATCTTGCGGTCAAACTGATCGATGCGCGCCTCATCCACGATTTTTTCTCCTATCGTGCATATTTCACGCACGACATGACCATTTCAAGCGTTTGAATGCAAGCACCGTGCAGCCTATTTGCATTATCCTCACGCTATGTGTGGTCCAACGCGGCCACCTCACATTTTTGGAGGATAGCCATGGGTCCCTTCCCGCACGACGCCCCGCCCGCAAAAATCAGTAAAGACAACCCCGCAGGCACCGACGGTTTCGAGTTCGTCGAGTTCGCGCATCCAGAACCGCAGAAGCTGGCCGAACTGTTCACCCGGATGGGTTATATGGCGGTGGCCAAGCACCGCACCAAAGACATTACCGTCTGGCGCCAGGGCGACATCAACTATGTCGTCAATGCCGAACCAGGCTCGCATGCGATGAGGTTCGTCGACAAGCATGGCCCCTGCGCCGCCTCGATGGCTTGGCGCGTGGTCGATGCCGGGCATGCTTTCGAGCATGCCGTCTCGAAGGGTGCGACGCCCTACGAAGGCGACGACAAGGCGCTCGACGTGCCCGCCATCGTCGGCATCGGCGGCTCGCTGCTCTATTTCATCGATGCCTATGGCAAGAAGGGCTCGGCTTATGATGCCGAATTCGAATGGCTCGGTGCGCGCGACCCGCGGCCGCAAGGGGTCGGCTTCTATTTCCTCGACCACCTCACCCACAATGTCTATCGCGGCCAGATGGACAAATGGTGGGATTTCTACCGCAATCTGTTCGGCTTCAAGCAGATCCATTTCTTCGACATCGACGGCAGGATCACCGGCCTTGTCAGCCGCGCCATTACCTCGCCCTGTGGCAAGATCCGCATTCCCCTCAACGAATCCAAGGACGAGACCAGCCAGATCGCCGAGTATCTGAAGAAGTACAATGGCGAAGGCATCCAGCACATCGCCGTCGGCACCGACGAAATCTACGAGGCCACCGACAAGCTCGCCGCCAACGGCCTGAAATTCATGCCAGGTCCGCCCGACACCTATTACGAGATGTCGCATGAACGCGTTAACGGCCATGACGAGCCGATCGAGCGCATGAAGAAGCACGGCATCCTGATCGACGGCGAGGGCGTGGTCAATGGCGGCATGACCAAGATCCTGCTGCAGATCTTTTCCAAAACCGTGATCGGGCCGATTTTCTTCGAGTTCATCCAGCGCAAGGGTGACGAGGGCTTTGGCGAAGGCAATTTCCGCGCCCTGTTCGAGTCAATCGAGCAGGACCAGATCAAACGCGGCGTGATCAAAGTGCAGGCCGCGGAATAGATGGGAGTTCTTGCGGCTCGACCGATTATGACCTAAATTCTAGTCATGAAGGGTCGAGCACATGAATGTTTCTATCGCCGAAGCCAAGGCCAAATTGTCCGAACTCGTCAGCCGCGCGGAAGCAGGTGAGGAGATCGTACTCACTCGGCACGGCAAGGTCGCAGCGCGCATTGTACCTCCGGCAGCGGCCGAACCTCTGCCCCGTATCGGCGCATTGAAGGGCAAAATCTGGATTGCGGACGATTTTGACGAACTCGGTCCCGAATGGGACGAGTACGTAAAATGACGGTCGGCCCCTTTCTCGCCGACACACATATCATCCTCTGGTCGATTTCGGACGATCGACGTCTCAGCGAGCATCACCGCGCCATCTTGGCTTCGGAAGCGGTGGTGTTTGCGAGCGCGGCAAGCATCTGGGAAATTGCCATCAAACGATCGATCGGAAAACTCAATGCGCCGGATGATCTGCCGACGTTGCTTCCAAAGATGCGATTTCAGCCGCTCGTTGTGACGTTACAGCATGCGAATGCCATCAGCGGCCTACCCCACCACCATGGCGATCCGTTCGACAGATTGCTGATCGCGCAGGCGCAAGTGGAAAACTTGACCATCCTTACTTCCGACCCGCATCTGGCCCGTTACGATGTCGCTGTAGCGTGATTAGCCAGGCGGTTGGTATCAGAGCCGAAGCCTCTCAACCTCCTCCTGCCTAACCTTGACGTCATAATCGAGCAGGAACTCGTCCAACTGCGGCGGTGCGACCGAGGTGCCGGACAGCATCGCATGGACCTGACCGCGATGATGGATGTCGTGCAGGAGGACATGGGCGAGGATGTCCCCAATCTTTTCCGGAATCATGCCATCCTCGCGCCGGTCGGTGTTGACGCGGCGGTCGAGGTCGAGCTCCGACAACCCATCACAGAAAGCAACGAGCCTGCGATCGAAATCGGCCTGCGCCGCCGCTAGGTCCACGGGGTCGTCGAACGGCACGAAATCGTCATAGACTGCTGCCCCGACGCCGCCCTCTTCCAGAAAATCGAGATAGAGACGGTCCACCGCCAGTATGTGGTTGAGCGTCTCCTTGATCGACGGAAAGAAGCTGGTGCGCTTGGCCTCGAATTCACCCGGCTGGAGCGACAGTACGGCACGATAGAGCCGGTCGTTCGACCAGAGATTGTTGCCGGCCATGCGGCGCATGTGATTCAGAAGGTTCATCAATGAAACCTCAACCTCTCGTAGCCCCTACCCCCTCGTACTTCTCGACCTTCTGCTCGATCGCGCCGAAGATCGAATGCCCGGCCTTGTCCTTCATCTCGATGCGCACCGTGTCGCCAAAGCGCAGGAACGACGTTTTCGGCTCACCGGTCTCGATTGTCTCGATCATGCGCAGTTCGGCAATGCAGGAATAGCCGGCGCCACCAGCCGAGATGGGCTTGCCGGGGCCGCCGTCGAGCTTGTTGGAGACCGTGCCCGAGCCGATGATGGTGCCGGCCACCAGCGGCCTTGTCCTGGCGGCATGCACGATCAGCGCCGGGAAATCGAAGGTCATGTCAACGCCGGCATTGGCGCGGCCGAATGGCTTGCCGTTGAGATCGGCAAGCAGCGGCAGGCTGACCTTGCCGCCGTCCCAGGCGTCGCCCAGCTCATCCGGCGTCACCGCGACCGGCGAAAAGGCCGAGGATGGTTTCGACTGGAAGAAGCCGAAGCCCTTGGCCAGCTCCGGCCCGGTGAGCGCGCGCAGCGTGACATCATTGACAAGCATGACCAACCGGATGGCGGCGCGCGCCTCATCGAGGCTGGCGCTCATCGGCACATCGTCGACGACGACGGCCACTTCCGCCTCCATGTCGATGCCGAAGGCTTCGTCGGCCATGCGGATCGGATCGCGGGGTGGAATGAAGGAATCGGACCCGCCCTGGTAGATCAGCGGGTCGGTCCAGAAGCTCGCCGGCATCTCAACGCCGCGCGCTTTGCGCACCAATTCGACGTGGTTCACATAGGCCGATCCATCAGCCCATTGATAGGCGCGTGGCAGCGGCGAATGCGCGTCGTGCTCGTGAAAGCGGGCAGACGGCATCGCATTGTTCTCCAGCGATTCCGCGATGGTCGCCAGATGCGGGGAAATCCTGCGCCAGTCGTCGAGGGCGGCCTGCAGCGTGCGCGCCAGGAACGAGGCATCGGTGAAGCGCGTCAGGTCGCGCGAGACGACAACGAGTTTTCCGTCGCGCGTCCCGTCCTTCAATGTGGCAAGCTTCATGCGATTTCCCCTCCTTGTGCAGCTTTGCTGCTGCTTTGGTCTTTTGCTTTACGCATGATCCTTTCCGAAAACCGGTTCCCACTTTTCGGGATCATGCGAGTTCCACAACAAGGCCGTCGCGTGCGATCGTCAAGTCGCCGGCCCATGTTTTCCTGACAGCGGCGATCCAATCGGCCTCGTTGATCCCGGGATCGTCGGCGGGAATGAGATGATTGAGCACCAGCCTCTTCACACCGGCATCGCTGGCGATGCGCCCGGCGTCCCCGGCAAAACTGTGGCTGGCGAGCAGATGCTCTTTCAACCGCGCGCCATTGCCGGTTCTGGCAACCACACGCTCGATGCCTTGCTCCAGCATGGCTTCATGGACGAGGATGTCGGCACCTGTGGCAAAATCGACGAGCGGCGGAAAGAAGGCCGTGTCGGCGGAGAACACCACGCATTTGGGGGCGTGCTCGAAGCGCAGGGCAAAGCAGTCCGTCACCGGCGGATGATCGACGCGAAGCGCGGTCACCTTCAGGCCATTCTGCTCGACCACCTGGCCTTCGCCGAATTCCTCAATCGAAACCAGTTCGCGGATGTCCGGCCGACCCTCATCGGCAATTCGGATCTCGATGTCGAATTCCATCGCCTGGCAGAAGCGCTGCCAGTAGTGGCCGGTGCCGGGCGGACCGAACACGGTGACCAGCGTCGCCAGTCCGGCCGTCCAGGCGGTATGGATCAGCGGCCCGAGTTCCAGCACATGGTCGGAATGCAGATGGGTGATGAAGATCAGGTCGAGCGCCTTCAGGCCGATGCCGGCATCGACCAGACCGCGCGTCACGCCAAGCCCGCAATCGACGACGATAGCTCGCCCGCCGATCTCAAGCAGAGATGAACTCGGCCACGGTCCGCCAGGCCTCAGCGCCGGACCACCCTTGGAGCCCAGCAGCACCAGCCGGTCGCTCATCGGACGAACCTCAAGACCAATCGCCCTCCGGCGTGCCATTGAACCGCTTCTTCAGATCCGCCCAACAGTCGATGTAATTGTCCTGCCGGGTTTCCAGTTCGGCGCCGTAGCGGGTCAGCATCTGCGGAAAACGCGTCTCGAACATGAAGGCCATGGTGTTGTCGAGCTTGACCGGTTTCAGGTCCGCGCGCGAGGCCTTTTCGAAGCCAGGCGCATCCGGGCCATGGGCCAGCATCAGATTGTGCAGGCTGATGCCGCCGGGCACAAACCCTTCTTCCTTGGCATCATACTGGCCGTGGATCAGGCCCATGAACTCGCTCATGATGTTGCGGTGGTACCAGGGCGGCCGGAACGTATCTTCCGCCACCAGCCAGCGCGGCGGGAAAATGACGAAGTCGATATTGGCGGTGCCCTCCTCGCCGCTCGGCGCCGTCAGGACGGTGAAGATCGACGGATCGGGGTGGTCGAACAGGATCGCACCGACGGGCGAAAACGTCGCCAGATCATATTTGTAGGGTGCGTAGTTGCCGTGCCAGGCGACAACGTCGAGCGGTGAATGACCAAGGTCGGTGACGTGGAAATTGCCGCACCATTTCACGGTCAGCCGGCACGGTGTCTCCTTCTCCTCGAACCAGGCGCAAGGCGTCTTGAAGTCGCGCGGATTGGCAAGGCAATTGGCGCCGATCGGGCCACGGTCGGGCAAGGTCAGCTTGGCGCCGTAGTTCTCGCAGACATAGCCGCGTACTTCCTTGTCGACCAATTCGACCTTGAACACGAGGCCGCGCGGCAATACGGCGATCTCGCCTGGCCGCAGTTCGATGACGCCCATCTCGGTGACAAGGCGCAAGGCGCCGACCTGCGGCACGATCAGCAACTCACCGTCGGCGTTGAAGAAATGATCATCGATCATCGATGTGTTGGCGACATAGACATGGGCTGCCATGCCGGTCTGGCCGAGCACGTCGCCGGCCGTGGTGATGGTGCGCATGCCCTGGATGAAATCGGTCTGCTCCTTCGGCATCGGCACCGGGTTCCAGCGATACTGGCCGAGCGCCAGTTCATGATCGCCGACATTGGGGGCTGTCTTCCATAAGGGATAGTTAGCCGGCTTGAATCGGCCAGTGTGTTTTACGCTTGGCCTGATGCGATAAAGCCAGGAGCGCTCATTGGTGCCGCGCGGCGCGGTGAAGGGTGAGCCCGAGAGTTGCTCGGCATAGAGCCCGTAGGCTGGCCGCTGCGGCGAATTCCGCCCCTGCGGCAGCGCGCCGGGCAGCGCCTCGGTTTCGAAGTCGTTGCCGAAACCCGGCATATAGGAAAAGGCCATCGCTTCCTCCCCGATTGACCAAATTGGTTTCATTTGTAACCATTGAAAATGTAACTATCAACGGCGAACGCTGCATCCTCGGTGCGTATCATGGAACCCGAAATCCTAGAACTTGAAAGCTTCCTGCCCTATCGGCTCTACAGGCTTGCCGACGCAGTCAGCCGCGAATTCTCGCGCATCTACAAGGAGCGCCACGGCCTGACCCGGCCGGAATGGCGTACCCTTTCCGGGATCGGCCAGCGCGGCACGATGACGGCCACGGAGCTCGGCGAGCAGTCGGCCATGCACAAGACCAAGGTGTCGCGCGCGGTCGCCGAGCTCGAGCGGCGGCGGTGGTTGACGCGTGTGCCGGACGAGAATGATCGCCGTGTCGAGCATCTGGCGCTGACCAAAGCGGGTCTCGCGGCCTATCGGGAGATGGTGCCGCTGGCAAAGGCGTTTGAAAGGGAGTTGCTGGCGAGGCTGAGTGCGGAGGAACGGGCGGCGATCGTGAGAGGCGTGGCGGCGCTGGAGGTGGCGTTATCTGCAGCGTAGCGAACGCCGCCCTATCCTTCGTCATTCTAGTCCCCTGGAACAAAAGTAAGCTTCATTTTGTTTGGCTTCTGTCACAAGAGCAGGAGTTTGATTCATGGCTGGC
>NZ_VFVC01000016.1:0-106733 GCF_006441575.1 Mesorhizobium sp. B2-4-12 | reverse complement strand
GGCAGCGCCAACGCTTCCGATGGCTGCGATGCCCCTCATCTGCCTGCCGGCATCCTCTCCCGTGAAGGACGGGGAGAGGGAGAATGATCAAGGCCGCAGCCCGGCCGAAGGGTAAAGCAGATGACCGTGAAACTCTCTTCTTCCAATCTCGCCAAGCTTCCCGCCAATGTCGCGGGACCGAAATACGACCGTTCCAAATTGAAGGCCGGCATCGTGCATTTCGGCGTCGGCAACTTTCATCGCTCGCATCAGGCCGTCTATCTCGACGACCTGTTCAATGCGGGGCTCGGCCAAGATTGGGCGCTGGTCGGCGCCGGCGTTTTCGCCGGCGAGAAGATCGGCCGCGGTAAGCTGGAAGAGCAGGACTGGCTGACCACCGTGGTCGAGCAGGATGAAGGCCATATGAGCGCCCGCGTCACCGGCGCGATGATCGATTTCCTGATGCCGGGCGATGCGGCCGGAATCATCGAACGGCTGGCCGACCCGGCGATCAAGATCGTTTCGCTGACCATCACCGAAGGCGGCTATTTCATCGATCCGGCCTCCGGCGTCTTCAATCCGACCCATCCCGACATCATCGCCGACGCCCAGCCGGGCGCTGTGCCGAAGACGGTGTTCGGCATCATCATCGCCGGCCTGATGCGCCGCCGCGGCGACGGCATCGTGCCGTTCACCGTGATGTCCTGCGACAACATCCCTCACAACGGCCATGTCACCTCGGATGGGGTCATTGGGCTCGCCCGCCTGATCGACGAGGACCTGGCGACCTGGGTCAGCGACAATGTCGCCTTTCCGAACGCCATGGTCGACCGCATCACGCCGGCCACCACGGATCGCGAGCGCGACATCCTGGCCAAGGACTTTGGCGTAGAGGACAATTGGCCGGTATTCTGCGAACCGTTCAAGCAATGGGTGCTGGAGGATCATTTCACCGCCGGTCGCCCAGCGCTGGAGAAGGTCGGCGTGCAGTTCGTCAGGGATGTCGCTCCCTATGAATTGATGAAGATCCGCATCCTCAATGGCGGCCATGCCACCATTGCCTATCCCGCCGGGCTGATGGACATCCATTTCGTTCATGAGGCGATGCAGGAGCCGCTGGTTCGCGCCTTTCTCGACAAGCTCGAACATGACGAGATCATTCCGACCGTGCCGCCGGTGCCGGACACGGTGCTGGAGGATTACTATCAACTCATCGAGAAGCGCTTTTCCAACCCCAAGATCGGCGACACGGTGCGCCGGCTTTGCCTGGACGGCTCCAACCGCCAGCCGAAATTCATCATCCCGACCATCGCCGACCGCCTGAAGGCGGGAAAAAGCGTCGCCGGCCTGGCGCTGGAATCGGCGCTCTGGTGCCGCTACTGCTTCGGCACGACCGATAGCGGCGCCGTCATCGAGCCGAACGACCCGAGTTGGGACCGGCTGCAGGCGACGGCAAAGGCGGCAAAGGACGCACCCGCCGCCTGGCTGGCCATGGACGACATCTATGGCGATGTCGGCCGCGCCACGGCATTCGTCGAGGCGTTTGCCCATGCGCTCAACGTGCTGTGGGCGAATGGCGCCCGCGCCACGCTGACACGCTATCTCGATGGCAAGCTCTGAGAGCCATTCGATGCCATGACGCCTGAACTGGTCATCTTCGACTGCGATGGCGTGCTGGTCGACAGCGAAGCGCTCTCCGTCTCGGCGCTGCTCGGCATGATCGAACTTGCCGGCGGAAGCATCGGCGAGGATGCCGCCTACGAGCATTTCCTCGGCAAGAGCATGAAAAGCGTGCGCGAGATCCTCGGCCGCGACTTCGGGCTTGAGATCACCGATCAGCATCTCACCGCCATGCGTGTCGATCTCATGCGCAAGTTCCGTGAAGAGCTGAAACCGATCCCCGGCGTCAAGGAGATGCTGCCCAAGCTCGGCCAACCATTCTGTGTCGCGTCCTCCGGCACGCTGGAACGGATCCGTTATGCGCTGGACGTCACCGGCCTGCTCGGGTTCATGGAGCCGCATCTGTTCAGCGCTGCCATGGTCGCCAGGGGCAAGCCGGCGCCCGATCTTTTCCTGCATGCCGCCGCCAGCATGCGGGCGCAGCCGCGCAAATGCCTCGTCATCGAGGACAGTCCGGCCGGCATCGCGGCGGCGCGCGCGGCTGATATGCATGTCTTCGCCTTCACCGGCGGCTCGCATGCCGGCAACCCGGCCCTGAAAGCGCGGCTTGCGTCGACCGAACCTGACTTTATATTCGCTGACATGCTGCAATTGCCCGATCTGATTGCAGGCCTGGGAGCGAGAGTTAGAGCATCTTGACGAAACAGTTTATCTGCGCGGTCGATGTCGGCACCGGGAGCGCTCGCGCGGGCATTCTCGACACCAGTGGCACCTTGCTTGGCCGCGCCGAACGGCCGATCGCCATGAACCAGCCAAAGCCCGATCACGCCGAACATGATTCGCGCGATATCTGGTCCGCCGTCTGCACCGCCGTGCACGCCGCCCGGCAAAAAGCCGGCGTTGCGGCTGAAGATGTCGTCGGCATCTCCTTTGATGCGACTTGTTCGCTGGTCGTGCGCGACCGTCAGGGCGAACAGCTCAGTGCCTCGGTGTCGGGCGACAGGCGCTGGGACACCATCGTCTGGCTCGACCACCGCGCCATCGCCGAAGCGGACGAATGCACGGCGAGCGGCCACGAGGTGCTCAACTATATTGGCGGTGTCATGTCGCCGGAAATGGCCACGCCGAAGCTGATGTGGCTGAAGCGCAACCTGCCCAGGACATGGAATGAAGCCGGCTATCTATTCGACCTGACCGATTTCCTCACATGGCAGGCGACGGGCTCGCTGGCCCGCTCGCAATGCACGCTGACAGCCAAATGGACCTATCTGGCGCATGAGGAAATCGCATGGCAGCGCGATTTCTTTGAAATCGTCGGCCTCGACGATCTTTTCGACCACGGCAATCTCCCTGAAAAGGCAAGCCCGGTCGGCGCGGATATCGGCCAGCTGACACCGCAAGCGGCGGCCGAGCTCGGCCTGACGGAAAAATGCCGTGTCGGCGCCGGGGTCATCGACGCCTATGCCGGCGCGCTTGGCGTGCTCGGTGGCTTTGCCGGCGACGAGCAGGATATCGGCCGGCATCTGGCGCTGATCGCCGGCACGTCGAGCTGCGTCATGGCGATGTCGCCCGATCCACAGCCTTTCGCCGGCGTCTGGGGCCCCTATTATGGCGCGGCGCTGCCGAAGCTGTGGCTGTCGGAAGGCGGCCAGTCGGCCACCGGCGCGCTGCTCGACCACATCATCCGCTGGCACGGGGCCGGAGGCGAGCCGGACGCCGCCATGCACGCCAGGATCGCCAAGCGTGTCGCCGAATTGCGCGCCGCCGAGGGCGAGAAGCTGGCCGAAAGGCTGCACGTTTTGCCGGATTTCCACGGCAACCGCTCGCCGCTGGCAGACCCGCACGCTGTCGGCGTCATCAGCGGGCTGACGCTGGATTCCTCCTTCGACAGCCTGTGCAAGCTCTACTGGCGCACCGCCGTCGGCGTCGCGCTCGGCGTGCGCCACGTGCTGGAGGCGTTGAACGAGAACGGCTATCTGATCGACACGCTGCATGTCACCGGCGGCCACACCAAGAACCCGCTTCTGATGGAGCTCTATGCCGACGCGACCGGCTGCACGATGGTCGAGCCGCTGGCCGACGAGGCGGTGCTGCTCGGCACCGGCATGGTCGCCGCCACCGCCGCAGGGCTTTTCCCCGATCTCAACGCCGCCTGTCTTGCCATGCAGCAGGGCGGCAAGACACGCGCCGCCAACCCGGCCGCCAGCGCGCGCTTCGATCGCGACTACCGGATTTTCCTGGAGATGCACCGGCAGCGGCAAGCGCTCGACGCGATTGGATAGAAGGCCAACTGCCTGGCTCAATCTGTTCCGGCACCTCCTCCCTTGCCTTCATGTCGCATTTCGTTCAATAGACGACGCAAACACAGCGAAACCAAAGGTTTTGCGGTTTGACATGCGGCTTCCGGCTTTTCGCCGACGTGCCGCGCCTGGAAAGAGCGGAACAATGTCTGCGATCGAAGCCAGCGCTCGCGCGCCGGAAAATCTTTGGCGTCAGGAGATCAGGGCGACGCTGGCGCTCGCCTGGCCGATGGTGCTGACAAATCTCGGCCAGACCGCGATGACGGCAACCGACGTCATGATGATGGGACGGCTGGGGGCCGATACGCTGGCCAGCGGCGCGCTTGGCGCCAACCTCTATTTCATGCCGCTCATCTTTGGTCTCGGCCTGATGCTGGCGACCTCGCCGATGATGGCGACCGAGCTTGGCCGCCGCCGCTATTCCGTGCGCGATTTGCGCCGCACCGTGCGCCAGGGCCTGTGGCTGGCGATCCTGATCTCGATCCCGATCTGGCTCGTGCTGTGGCACGGCGAGGCCATTCTGCTGGCCATGGGCCAGGAGCCTGCACTGGCGCACCAGGCAGGCATCTATCTGCGCTGGCTGGAGTGGGCGGTGCTGCCCTTCTACGGCTATATCGTGCTGCGCTCGTTCATCTCGGCGCTGGAGCGGCCCGGCTGGGCGTTGATCATCGTCTTCGTCGCCGTCGCCTGCAACGCCGTCTTCAACTGGGTGTTCATGTTCGGCAATCTCGGCGTTCCTGCCATGGGCATCGCCGGCTCCGGCCTTGCCACGACGCTCTCCAGCACGCTGATGTTCGTCGGCATGGCCGTAGTAGTGATGTGGGAGAAGAAGTTCCGGCGCTACCGCCTGTTCGGCCGCTTCTGGCGGTCCGACTGGCCGCGCTTCAAGGGCCTGCTGCGGCTCGGCCTGCCGATTGCCGGCATCCTGGCCTTCGAGGTGACGATCTTTAATGCCGCGGCGCTGCTGATGGGCCTGATCGACGCGGATTCGCTGGCGGCACACGCCATTGCCATCCAGATCGCCTCGATCTCCTTTATGGTGCCGCTCGGCCTCAACCAGGCGGTGACGGTGCGCGTCGGGCTTGCGCATGGCGCGGGCGATCCGGAGGGGGTGTCGCGTGCCGGCTGGACCGCCTTCGTCATCGGCGTCTCATTCATGGCACTGATGGGGCTGGTTATGACCCTGTGGCCGCATCTCCTGATCAGCGCTTTCATCGATCTCGCCAACCCGGCCAATGCCAGGGTGATCGCGCTTGCCGTGTCGTTCCTGGTTTTTGCCGCCCTGTTCCAGGTCTTCGACGGCGCCCAGGCGGTTGCGGCCGGCATGCTGCGCGGCCTGCACGACACCAAGGTGCCGATGATCTATGCCGCGATCGGCTATTGGGGCGTCGGCCTGCCGCTCGGCGTGCTGCTCGCCTTCCATTTCGGCTTCCACGGCGTCGGCATCTGGATGGGTCTGTCCAGCGGGCTGGCGGTGGTGGCAGCGCTGCTTTTGGCACGCTGGCTGCGACGGGACCGCCTGGCACCGCCGCTCGCCTTCGGGCATTAAAACCACACGGCCTCCGGGAGCCGTTGTTTCTTAGCTGTCAGCGCGTCGCCGTGCGCTTCTCCAGCCGGCGGGCGTATTGCGTCAGCGGGAAGCACATGAGGAAGAAGATCAGCGCTACCAACCCGTAGACCTTGAAAGGCTCGAAGGTGGCGTTGTTGATGGCGTTGGAGGTCCGCACCAGTTCCTCGAAGCCGATGATCGAGGTCAGCGCGGTCGACTTGATGAGCTGCACCAGGAAGCCGACCGTCGGCGCGCGGGTGATCGAGAACGCCTGCGGCAGGATGATCAGCCGCAGCTCCTGCAGATAGTGCAGGCCGAGGCTGGCGCCGGCATCCCATTGGCCTAACGGCAAGGCGTCGACGCCGGAGCGCCATATCTCGGCGAGGTAGGCGCTGGCGAAGAAGGTGAGGCCGAGCACCGCCGCGGTCCAGGGCTCGATACGCATGCCCAGCATCGGCAGGCCGAAGAACATCAGGAAGAGCTGCATCAACAGCGGCGTTCCCTGGAACAGGGCGATGTAGCCGGAGGCAAGGCGCCGGCTCCATTTATTCTTAGCGATCCTGAAGAACAGCACCGCCATTCCAACCGCGGCGCCGCCGACGAAGGCGGCCAACGACAACAGCACTGTCCAGCGTGTGGCCAGCAGGAGGTTGCGCACGATATCCCAGAGGGTGAATTCGATCATGACACGCCAGCCCCGAGGACGCGGCGCCCGCCGGTGACCAGAAGCCGGCGCAAGGCCATCGACATCAGGAGATAGACCAGCGTCACGACGAAATAGGTCTCGAAGGAACGAAAGGTGCGCGCCTGCAGCATGTCGGCCTCATAGGTGAGCTCGCGCACCGCGATCTGCGAGACCACGGCGGACTCCAGCATCATGATGACGATCTGGCTGGTGAGCGCGGGATAGATAATCTTGAGCGCCTGCGGCAGCACGATCTTAATGAACACCTGGCGGGGCCGCAGACCAAGCGCGAGCGCTGCTTCCGTCTGCCCGAGCGGGACGGCATCAAGCCCGGCGCCGACGATCTCGATCGTATAGGCCGCCATGTTGAGCGTCATCGCCAGCATGGCGGCCAGGATCGGGTCGAGCCTGATGCCGAGGCTCGGCAGGCCGAAGAAGATGAAGAACAGCTGCACCAGGAACGGCGTGTTGCGCATCACCTCGACATACCAGGCGATGGCCCGGCGAAGCAGCACAGGGCCGTTTCGCCGTCCGGCGGCACCCAGGATGCTGAGCAGCGTTCCCGCCAGCGTGGTCACGGCGATCAGCAGGATCGTCGTGGCCGCGCCGTGCGCGATATCGCCCAGGGCACCCGGAAGCCAGCTGAAGGCCACGGAGGCTCAATCCTTGAGGTTGTCGGGGTTGAGCGGCGTCTTCAGCCAGGCCTTCGAGCTTTCGTCGAGCTTGCCGTCAGCCAGCATCTTGGCGACAGCGTCATTGACCGCTTTCTTGAGGGCATCCTCATTCTTGTTGAGGCCGATATGCGAGGGCGAGGTCAGAAGCTGGAACTTCTGCTCGGGCTTGAGCGCTTCCTGGCGCGCCAGCACCTGCGCGCCGACATCATTGCCGACGACCATCAGCTGCGTCTGGCCGGAGATGAAGGCCTGGATCACGGCATTGTAGTTGTCGAAGCGCTTGATGTCGGCCGACGCCGGTGCCGCCTCGGTGAGCGAGGTATCCTCGAGCGTGCCGCGATTGACGGCGATCGACTTACCGGCAAGGTCTTCCTTGCCTTTGACCGACATTGCGGCGGGGCCGATTACCGCGATGTAGTAGGGCGCGTAGGCGGCGGCGAAGTCGATCACCTGTTCGCGCTCCTTCGAGTAGCCGACGCTCATCAGGATATCGACGCGATGGTCGTTCAGATAGGGAATGCGGTTCTGGCCGGTGACGGCGACGGGATTGAGCTTCACCTTGAGCGTGTCGGCAATGTACTGCGCGACATCCATATCGTAGCCCTTGAGGCTCATATCGGCGCTGGCCGAGGAGAAGGGCGGGAAGTCGGCGAAGACGCCGACATTGATGGTGCCGGCCTTGGTGATATCGGCGAGCGCGTCGGCGTTGGCTTGCTGCGTGGCGATACCAAGGCTGGCGCCCAGCATCAGGACGGCGGCGATGGATGATTTCAGTGTCGAGTGGATTGTCATTGTCATTCCCCTTCTGGAAGCTTTTGGTTGTTTGAGGCGGCCGCCGGCTCCAGCACGGCGGTCGCCTTGGATTTCAGGCGTCAGGCTCCCTTGCTGATCACGGCCGGGCTGAACACCATCAGGCTCAGGATCTCGAACAGCACCTGGGCGCCGGCATGCGCGGTGTTGGTGGTCGCGTCATATTGCGGCGCCACCTCGACGACGTCGCCGCCGACGATGTTGAGGCCCTTGAGGCCGCGCAGCAGTTCAAGCACTTCGCGCGTGGTCAGGCCGCCGACTTCTGGCGTGCCTGTGCCGGGCGCGAAGGCCGGATCGACGCTGTCGATGTCGAAGGACACATAGGTCGGGCCGTCGCCGACGATTTTGCGCGCCTTCTCGATGATGGCGGGAATGCCGAGCCCGGTCACCTCTTCGGCATGCACCACGGTCATGCCGGACTCGTAGGTGAACTCCCAGAGATATTCGGCCGAGCCGCGGATGCCGATCTGGATGGTGCGCGTCGGGTCGAGCACGCCATCGAGCACCGCGTTGCGGAACGGCCCGCCGTGGTGGAATTTGGTCATGTCGAACAGACCGCTGGTGTCGCAATGGGCATCGATGTGGATCAGGCCGACCGGAGCCTTCTTGCCGACGGCCTTCAGGATCGGGTGGCTGATCGAATGGTCGCCGCCGACCGATAGAGGGATGACACCGGCATCGACCATCTGGTTGGTGCGGCGCTCGATGTCCTCATGGCTGGCCTCCAGCCGGTAGCGGCTGCGGAACGGCGTGTCGCCGATGTCGGCCACGCGCAGCTCGTGCGTCGGCGCGCATTCCAGCACGTGATTGTAGGGGCCGATGCGCTCGATGGCGCGCAGCGCCCTCGGCCCAAAGCGCGAGCCCGGCCGGTTGGTGACGCCGAGGTCCATCGGCACGCCGATCATGGCCACCTGCAGGTCGCCGAAATCCGGGTTCTCCGCTGATATTTCGCGGTAGGGCGCGGCGAGGAAGGTCGGGATGCCCGAATAGGGCGCCAGCCGCGTGCCACTCTTGGAGAAGATCTTGTCGGCGACCTTGCGGAATTTCGGGTCGAACATCTCGCCGCCATGGCTCTCGCCATATTTGCGACGCAACGTGTCGAGCTTGCCGCTGTTATAACCCATATCCATTCCTCCTCGATTGGTGCCGCCGACCAGTGGGACCTCGGGCGAACCGACCATCATCCGGCCGGGTCGCTTGCCCCGCTCGCTGCCCGCAGATTTCAGGTCTTGATGCGATTGCGGCAAAGTGTCCGGCAGCCGCATTGAAAAAGCAATTGATATTGTTAAGGTGTTTTCTGTGAGAAAATCTCACAATGAGCCGAGCATCCATGGCCAAGCGCCTGCCCCCTCTCAACCCGCTGCGTGCCTTCGAGGCAACCGCGCGCCATGGCTCGCTGACCAAGGCGGCGAGTGAGCTCAATGTCACGCATGGCGCCGTCAGCCACCAGATCAAGGCGCTCGAGCAGTCGCTTGGGGTCAAGCTGTTCGAACGATCAGGCCAGCGGGTCAAGCTGACGCCGCACGGCGCCGAGCTTTTGCCGGCGGTGTCGACGGCTTTCGACGGCATCGCCGCCGCCACGCAGCGGCTGACGCGGCCGGCAAGCAGCGGCGCGCTGTCGGTGTCCTGCGTGCCGGCGTTGCTGCTTTTGTGGATGACGCCAAGGCTCGGCAGCTTCACCGCGCAGTATCCCGACATCCAGCTGACGCTCATCCCTTCCAACGACCCCAGGGATATCCGGGCGCCGCATATCGATGTCTGTGTGCACTATGGCAATGGCAGCTGGGCCGATTGCTGGATGCGCAAATGGTCGGGCCTCGAACTGTTCCCGGTGGTCAGCCCGACACTGATCAACAACCGCCCGATCCGCACTGTTCGCGACCTCGCCGACCATGTGTTCCTGCATGGCGACGACGGCCGCGAATGGCACACCTGGCTGGCGGCAGCCGATGCGCTGGACCTAGAACGCGGCCGTCGCCATCATCTGGGTGATGCGCGCATGGCGGCCGAGGCCGCGGTGCACGGTCACGGCGTGGCGCTGGGCGATTCTGTGACGGCAAGCGCGCTGCTGGCCAGGGGCATGCTGGTTGCGCCGTTCAGCCTGTCGGTGCCGGCGGTCGATGATTTCTACGTCGTCTGCCGCAACGAGATGCGGGCGACGCCGATCGTACAGGTGTTTATCGACTGGCTGTTCGCCGAGAAGGCCGGGGATGACAGCCGCGCCGACGCCCCGGTCGCGGGCCGCCTCGTGACCCGACGCAAACGTCCGGCGCTCAAGGTGATGGGCGGCAAACCCGCGAGCTGATGCAGCCTAGGCCCGGCCGCATTCAGGCCCTTCTTTTTGTCGGGCCAGCCTGAAAGCGGGCAGCGTTTTGGCTGATTCGATGCTATGAGGCCTGTCGCGATTGTGGATGGCAGGCAGCGAAGGCGACAACGAGACATGGCCAGGACCGATATTGCGCGGCGCGTCTATAACCATACCTGGAAGCTCGACCCGATCGTGCGCAGCCTGCTCGACACCGACTTCTACAAGCTTCTGATGTTGCAGATGATCTGGGGCATGTACCCCAAGGTCGACGCCACCTTCTCGCTGATCAACCGCACCACCTCGGTGCGGCTTGCCGACGAGATCGACGAGGGCGAGTTGCGCGAACAGCTCGATCATGCCCGCACCTTGCGCTTCTCCAAGAAGGAGATGATCTGGCTCGGCGGCAACAATTTCTATGGCCGCAAGCAGATCTTCGAGCCGGAATTCCTCGCCTGGCTGGAAGGCTTCAGGTTGCCCGACTACGAGCTTGCCAAGCACGACGGACAGTACGAACTGACCTTCCCCGGTCCCTGGATGTACACGACGCTGTGGGAAATTCCCGCGCTCGCCATCATCAACGAATTGCGTTCGCGGGCCGCGATGCGGGCGTTCGGGCCGTTCACGCTCGACGTGCTCTATGCCCGCGCCAAAGCCAAGATGTGGGATAAGACCGAGCGGCTGAAGGCGCTGCCCGGCATCCGCATATCCGACTTCGGCACGCGCCGGCGGCATTCCTTCCTGTGGCAGCGCTGGTGCGTCGAAGCCTTGAAGGAAGGCATTGGCGAGGCCTTCACCGGCACCTCCAACGTGCTGCTGGCCATGGACAATGACCTCGAAGCGCTCGGCACCAACGCACATGAATTGCCGATGGTGTTCGCGGCCCTCGCCAACTCGGAAAAGGAATTGCGGCAAGCGCCCTATAAAGTGCTGCAGGACTGGCAGCGCTACTATGGCGGCAATCTGCTGATCGTGCTGCCCGATGCTTTCGGAACGGCGTCGTTCCTGCGCGACGCGCCGGACTGGGTGGCCGACTGGACCGGCTTCCGCCCCGACAGCGCGCCGCCGATCGAGGGCGGCGAAAAGATCCTGTCCTGGTGGCGCGAGAAGGGCAAGGATCCCAAGCAGAAGTTGCTGATCTTTTCCGACGGGCTCGAAGTTGAAACCATCGAGGAGACCTACCGCCACTTCGAAGGCAAGGTGCGCATGTCCTTCGGCTGGGGCACCAATCTGACCAACGACTTCGAAGGCTGCGCGCCAACGGAAACCAACAGCCTGGATGCCATATCGCTGGTCTGCAAGGTCACCGAGGCCAATGGCCGGCCGGCGGTCAAGCTATCCGACAATCCGGCCAAGGCGACCGGCGACGAGAAGGAGATCCAGCGTTATCTGCGGATCTTTGGCGAGAAGGATCGCGTGGAGCAGCTGGTCAAGGTGTGAGAGGTGGCGGGGCTCTTGGATAGTTCGAGTTCCTTCGCGCCCCCCTCTGTCCTGCCGGACATCTCCCCCGCAAGGGGGGAGATTGGCAGCTTCTGCCGCTCCGCGTTTTTCTGCGGTGTAGAAGTTTGGCGAAAGCCGCGGCGACATCCGATCTCCCCCCTTGCGGGGGAGATGTCCGACAGGACAGAGGGGGGTGGGAAGGATCTCGACTGGCGAAAATGTGCTCCCGTCTTCATTCTTTTGGCCCTCATCTGCGCCTCGCCCACCCCCACCTACGCCCACGCCTCCGACCGCGGCCACGTCCTGCTTCTCCCGACCGGCTACTATCTGATTGGCGGCGCTTTCGCTGTGGCTGTCAGCTTCCTCGTGCTGGCGCTGCTGCCGCCGGCGGCTCTGGATAAATTCTGGCGCCGGCGCCTGCCGCTTTTCGCCTTCGGCGACGGCGCTCGCACGGCCATCAGCCTGATCTCCTTTGCCGGCTTTGCAATCCTCATCGCCGCCGGCCTTTTTGGCAGCCGCGACCCACTCTCCAACCCTTTGCCGCTCGTGATCTGGACGCTGCTATGGGCCGGCGTCACGCTGCTGCAAGGCGTCTTCGGCGACCTCTGGTCAGGGCTCAACCCCTGGTATGGGCCTTGGCGTCTGGTTTCGCGGCTGCTCGGCGCAAGGGATGAGGGATCGTGGCGCCTCCCTGGATGGCTCGGCCGCTGGCCGGCCGTCATCCTGTTCCTCGTCTTTGCCTGGTTCGAACTCATCGATCCGGCTCCCGACGACCCGGCTCGTCTCGCTTGGGCCGCCGGTTTGTACTGGCTGCTCACCTTCCTCGCCATGTTGGGGTTCGGCTATCCCCAGTGGAGCCGGAGCGGCGAGTTCCTCAGCATCTTCTTCTCGATGGTGGCGCGCTTCGCGCCGGTCGAGCGCGACGGCGAAGGCCGGCTTGCTCTGTGCTGGCCAGGGGCCAAGCTGCTGGCGGCCGAGCCGTTGCCGCCAAGCGGCGTGGCCTTCCTGCTGCTGGCGCTGTCCTCGGTTTCCTTCGACGGCCTGTCGAAAACCTTTTTCTGGCTCGGCCTGTTCGGCGTCAATCCGCTCGATTTCCCGGGACGCACGGCGGTGATCGGCAGCGGCACCTTCGGACTGATTCTGACATTCGTGCTGCTCGCGGCGGTGTTTCTTTTTGCCGTTTTCCTCGGCCAGCGCCTTGCCGGTGGCGATCAGCGCCTCAGCCAGCCAATTGGCCTTCTGGTGTGGTCGATCGTGCCGATCGCGCTCGCCTATCATGTCGCCCACTATCTGACGGCGCTGCTGGTCGACGGCCAGTATGCGCTGGCCTCCCTTTCCGATCCGTTCGCGCTGGGCTGGAACCTGTTCGGCACCGCCGACATGCAGATCGAGGCCGGGATCGTTGCCGGCGCGGAGTCGGCATGGTGGCTGTGGAACGTCCAGGCCGGCACCATCATAGCAGGCCATGTGCTTGCGGTTCTCGTCGCGCATGGATTTGCCTGGCGCCTGCATCCGCGACCTGCCCGCGCCGCGCTCAGCCAGTTCCCGCTGACCGTGCTGATGATCGCCTACACCGTCTTCGGCCTCTGGCTGCTCGCGACGCCGACGGTCGGTTAAGGTGCGTACCACCTTCGGGCGACATGCCTTGAGGCCATTGGCGCTGGAAAATAAACCGGGATTCCCCTAGGGAAGCGGCATTGCCGTGTCCAGACTTTGGTGATTTAGTTTGTACACATGCAATTTTTCGACTTCCGGACATGAGCGGACTTTGCGCTCCTAACGCTGAACAAGGGGAACGGCATCATGGACAAGAGCAAGAGCTTCAACCTCCCGAAAACCGGTCTCAGCCGCCGCACGGCGCTGAAAGGTCTGGCCGCCGGCGCCGGCCTCGCCATGGCGCCCGGTTTCGTCCGCTATTCCCAGGCGCAGAGTTCGGCGCCGATCAAGATCGGCTTCCAGTCGCACCGCACCGGCATTGGCGCTGCCTATGGCCGCTGGTACGAAAAGACCACCGCCGCGGCAATCAAGGCGATCAACGCCGCCGGTGGCATCAATGGCCGTCCGGTCGAGGTCATTATCGAGGATGACGGCACCGATCCCGGCCGCGGCGCCGAAGTGGTCGGCAAGTTCGCCACCCAGCACAAGACCGAAATCGTCTTCGGCACGCTGTTCTCGCATGTCGTCATCGGCTCGGCGCCTGCCGCCGGCGAAAACAAGATGCCCTATTTCGTCGTCAGCGAAGGCCACCACGTCGCCTCGACCAAGCTCAATCGCTACGTCTTCCAGCCCGGCATCACCGATGTGAAGAGCCAGATCCAGTCGATGGCGCCGTGGATCGCGGCCAATGCCGGCAAGAAGGTGACGCAGATCTTCCCCGATTTCGCCTTCGGCTACGACCATCGGGACTACCTGCCGCCGGCGCTGAAGGCGCAGGGCGCCGAGGTGATCGCGCAGATCGCCATCCCGCCGACGGAATCCTCCTTCACCAAATACTTTCCGCAGATCCCGGCCGAGACCGAGGTGATCTACCACGTCATGGTCGGCCCGGCGGTGCTCACCTTCGTCAAGGAACTCGGCGAGTTCTACGGCTCCAACCGACCGCAGCTGTTCGGCTTCATCGATTCGCTGGAAGCCGTCGACATCAACAGCCCAGGGCTCGAATTCCTCGACGGCAGCCATTTCTGGGAAGGTTCGCCGCGCTACGCACAACCCGACGATTCCGCCGCGCAGAAAGCCTACCGCGCCGCCGTCGGCATCGACGACAATGGCGCTGCGGTCGGCGACCCCAAGGACGTGTCCACCGCCGCGCATATGTTCGGCTGCTGGGAAACACTCTACGTCGTCAAGAAGGCGATGGAAGACGCCGGCTACAATGGGCCGGACGACCGCGCCAAGCTGGTCGAGGCGACCGAGGCGCTGACCGCCTTCGCCGAAGGCCCTGAGCACCCGCAGGGTGCAAAAACCTTCAACGGCAAGATCCACCAGTGTTTCGGCATCCAGAACATCTCCAAGGTCGAGGGCGGCAAGCTCAACGTCGTGCACAAGACCAAGATCGAGGACGGGCTTTACGAGCCCGAAGGGGATTACACGACGCAGGCGCTTTAGCTTAGCAGCGTGAGCGCCCAGCCACCCCCTCTGTCCTGCCGGACATCTCCCCCGCAAGGGGGGAGATCGGATCTCGCGACGGGTTTCGCCAGCTGCCAACGTCAGAAAAGCGCCGCCGCAGGCACCGCCAATCTCCCCCCTTGCGGGGGAGATGTCCGGCAGGACAGAGGGGGGTGCCTCGCGCATCCGCAGGCGTCTAGTCCATGCACTTCGGTCCCCACCTCCTCCTTGCCACCCTCGAAGGCCTCGTCACCTCGGCCGTGCTGGCGCTGACGGCTCTCGGCCTATCGCTGGTGTTTGGCGTCATGCGCGTCGTCAACGTCGCGCATGGCGAATTCTTCATGCTTGGCGCGGTGCTGGCGTGGGCGATCTCGACGGCGATACCGGGCCATCCGGCGCTCGGCTTCCTGGCGGCGCTGGTGATCGGGCCGCTGATCGTCGGCGCCATTGCCTTGGTCGCCGAGCGGCTGGTGCTGCGCCGGCTCGATTACAATCCGGAAGCCACGATCGTCGCCACTATCGGTATGCTCTACATCATCCAGCAGCTGGCACTGACCTTCTACGGCCCCGGGGCACGGCCCGTCGAGCCGCCGTTCAGCTACCGCATCCTGCTACCCTGGTTCGGCTATTCCGGCTACAAGCTGTCCATCATCGCCGCCTCCGCGCTGCTGCTGATCGCCACGTGGCTGGTGCTGACGCGCACGAAAACCGGCCTCATCATGCGCGCCACGCAGTATGACAGCGAAACGGCGCAGGCCTTCGGCATCCCCGTCGACCGCGTCTATGGCGGCGTCTTCGCGCTCGGCGCCATGCTGGCGGCCATCGCCGCGGTGCTGATCGTACCGATCAGCCAGGCGCACTATCTGATGGGGCAGGATCCGCTGCTGCTCTCCTTCATCGTCGTTATCATCGGCGGCCTCGGCTCGCTGCGCGGCACCGTCGTCGCCGCCGTGCTGATCGGCCTGTCGGACGGCATCATTTCGATGTTCTTCTCGCCGACCTTGGCCAAGATCATCGCCACGCTGCTGGTCGCCATGGTGCTGGTGTTCCGGCCGCAGGGCCTGTTCGGAACGGCATCACGATGAGCGAAGCTTCGCCGGCAAAGGCCTACGCGCTGCATCTCGGCGTCATCGCGCTGCTTCTCGCGCTGAGCTTCCTGCTGCCGGACTATTATCACGGCCTGCTCGCCCGCATCATGGTGCTGGCGGTGTTCGCCATGGGCTACAACATGCTGTTCGGCTATGCCGGCCTGCTCAGCCTCGGCCACGCCATGTTCTTCGGCGCCGGCCTCTATGGCGCCGGGCTCGCAATCATCCAGCTCGGCTGGAGCGTGCCGGCGGCTTTCGCCGCTGGCCTCGGCTGCGGTGTCGTTGTTTCCCTGATCATCGGCCTGCTGGCGTTGCGCACCACTGGCGTTGCCTTCATGATCGTCACCATGATGTTCGCGCAGGTCTTTTATCTGCTCATCCTCTACTTCGCGGCGTGGACCGGGGGCGATCAGGGCCAGGTCGTGCCGCAGCCGGCGCGCGTCCTCAATTTCGGCGCGACCTCGCTCGACCTCACCAACCCGACCGTGCGCTACATGAGTGCGCTGGCGCTATTCACGATCGTGCTGCTGATCACTTTGGCCGTCGTCCGCTCCCGATATGGCCGCGTGCTGGTCGCCATCCGCGAGAATGAGGAGCGGACCAAGATGCTGGGTTACGACACCTTCTCCAACAAACTCCTGGCAGTCGTCGTCTCCGGCACGATCTGCGCGGCCTCGGGCGCCGCCTATGCGCTGCTGTTCGGCTATGTCGGCTCGAGCTTTGCATCGGTGCAATATTCGATCCTGCCGCTGCTGTGGGTGCTGCTCGGGGGTGCCGCCACGACGCTCGGGCCGCTGCTCGGCACGCTGTTCATGTACTATGTCATCGACGCCACCAGCGGCTACACATCGGCCTATCTACTGATCGTCGGGGGCGCACTCATCCTTTTGGTGCTGTTTTTTCCGAAGGGCATTCTCGGCAGCGCCCGGCAGCGCTGGCTCGGCTGGCTGCCATGACGCCGCTTCTGACGACCAGGGGCCTGTCGCGCCATTTCGGCGGCCTGCGCGCCGTCGACAATGTCGACTTCGGCCTGATGGCGGGCGAGATCCGCGCGCTCATCGGCCCGAACGGCGCCGGCAAGACAACTTTCGTCAGCCTGGTCAGCGGGCGCATCCAGCCGACATCCGGCACGATCATCTTCGACGGCGCCGACATCACTGACCTGCCCGCCTATGCCCGCGTCCGCCAGGGTATAGCCTATACGTTCCAGATCACCAGCATCTATGCCAACCTTACCGTCTACGCCAACGTCGCGCTGCCCGTGCAGCTGACGCTGCGGCATGGCCATTCCAAGAGCGCGATACAGGCCGCGGTTATGGCGGCGCTCGAACGCACCGGCCTAGCCGACCGCGCCCATATGCCGGCCGGGCAATTGTCCTATGGCCACCAGCGTCTGCTGGAAGTGGCGATGGGCTTGGCGCTGAAACCACGCTTGCTGATCCTCGACGAGCCGACGCAGGGGTTGGCCGATAGCGAGATCGACAATTTCGTCGAGCTGGTGCGTGACATCGCCACGAACGCCACGGTGCTTTTGATCGAGCACAACATGCCTGTCGTCATGCAGCTTGCCGACCGCATCACCGTCTTCAATGCCGGCAAGATCCTGGCCGAAGGCACGCCCGAGGCGATCCGCGACAATGCGGCGGTGCAGGACGCCTATCTGGGGACGGCCCCATGACGGACACCGGCAAGACGCAAGCCCTGGTGATCTCGGGGCTGGACTGCTTCCATGGCGAGGTCCAGGTGCTCTACGGGCTCGACCTCGTGCTGAACAAGGGCGAGGTGCTCTGCCTGTTCGGCCGCAACGGCGCCGGCAAGACGACGACGCTGAAGGCGATCATGGGCCTGGTTCCAGCCAGTGCCGGCTCGATCCGGCTTGGGGACCGGGAATTGACCGGTCTGCCGGCGCATGAGGTGCCGAAGACCGGCGTCGCCTATGTGCCGCAGGGAAGGCGGCTGTTCGCCGAAATGACGGTGGCGGAAAACATCGAGATCGGGCTGATGGCGCGCGGCAAGGGCAAGGCGACGCGAGAGCGCGTGCTCGACCTCTTTCCCTTGCTGCGCCAACGGCTGAGGCAGCGCTCGGGCACCTTGTCCGGCGGCGAACAGCAGATGCTGGCCATGGCGCGCGCGCTGTGCCTCGAACCGCGGGTGCTGCTGCTCGACGAACCGACCGAAGGCCTGATGCCGTCGATGATCGCGAAAATCCGCGAGACCGTGTCGACGCTGCGCGAGTTGGGCGTCTCAACCATCCTGGTCGAGCAGCGCGTCGATGCGGTGCTGTCGGTGGCCGACCGCGTCTCTTTCATCGAGAACGGCCGCAACCGCGAGACAGTGGATGTCGAGCACCTGCGCGCCGATCGGTCGGCGGTCAGGCGCTATGTGGGCGTGGGCTGAGATTGCCGCGACTGCAACGGCAATAACACTTTCCAGACGATGCCGCCGTCCCTCATCCGCCTGCCTTCTCCCCGTATAGTGACGGGGAGAAGGCAGAGGGCAGCGACGACGGCGCCCATTCGACAACGTTGATGATTGGCGAAACCATTGGCAAAGGCGTTCTTCTCCCCGTCACTATACGGGGAGAAGTGCCCGACAGGGCGATGAGGGGCGGCGCAAACGGTACCAATTCAAAAGCACCAATTCACCCACCAAAGAACAAAAAGCCCGCAGCCAAAAAGATCGGGATCAACACCAGCCCGGACCAAAGTATGTAACCGAAAAAGCCAGGCATCTTCACACCGTACTGCCGGGCGATGGCATAGACCATGAAGTTGGGTGCATTGCCGACATAGGTGTTGGCGCCCATGAACACCGCGCCGGCCGAAATCGCGGCGAGCGTAGAGGCAAGCTCGGTCATCAGGTGCCGTGGATCGCCGCCGGCAAGCTCGAAGAACACCAGATAGGTCGGCGCATTGTCCAGGAAGGACGACAATGCTCCGGTCAGCCAGAAATAGGCGAGATCGTTGGGCGTGCCATGGCCCGAGGTGACGAGCGCGACCAACGGCGCCAGCGCGCCGTCATGGCCGGCTCTCAGGATGGCGACGACCGGCACGATGCAGATGAAGATGCCGGCAAACAATTTCGCCACCTCCGTGATCGGCCCCCAGTTGAAGCCGTTCGCTTGGCGGTATTCCTTGCGCGAGACGGCAAGGGAAACGAAGGCGAGGATCAGGATGATCGCGTCGCGGACCAGGTTCTGCAGTTCAAGAGTCACCCCTTGAATGGAGATGCTCACTCCAGGATTCCAGCTGGCCGACAGCAGGATGGCACCGATGACGCCGGCCAGCAGCGGAACGTTGGGCAGGCCGCGAATGCGCACTTTCGAATCCGGTGTCGGATCCTTGATTTTCGGCGCCCCGGCCTCGCGCCGATGCAGGACGATGTCGATGGCGAGAAATACCGCAAGCACGACACCGCCGGTAAACAGCGTCTCCCGGTAGAGGTTCGTGGTCGTCCAGAAGAAATCGACGCCGCGCAGGAAGCCGACGAACAGCGGCGGGTCGCCGAGCGGCGTCAGCGAGCCGCCGATGTTGGACACCAGGAAGATGAAGAAGACGACGACATGGGCGTTGAATGGCCTGGCGTCGTTGGCGCGGATGACCGGCCGGATCAGGATCATCGAGGCGCCCGTCGTGCCGATGACCGAAGCGAGCAGCGCGCCGGTGAGCAGCAATCCGGCATTGACCAGCGGCGTGCCGTGGATGTTGCCGGCGACCAGAATGCCGCCCGAAATGGTGAACAGCGCGAACAGCAGGATGATGAACGACATGTATTCGGTGAGCAGCGCATGCAGGACTGCCTCGGTCGCCGATGGGACGCCGAAGGCCAGCGCCAGCGGTACGACCGCAAGGGCGGCCCAGAGGGCGGCGATCTTGCCGTAATGTGGGTCCCAGACATGGTGGAACAGCAGCGGCCCGGTGGCAATCGACAAAAGCAGACCAGCGAATGGCAGCGCCCACCACAACGACATCGCTTCGCCCGGCAGCCCGTGTTCCTCGGCCGCGAAGGCCGCGCCCGGGATCATCACCGCTATGGCGATCACCGCAACCGCCATCACGCCTGCGGTGATCCGCAAAAAGCCTCCCCGATACCCCACCGTTCAGTCCGTCAAACTGTCTTCAAGCGCCACGCCGGCATCGCGCATGCGCTGCAGCATCGCGTCGAGGGATCCGTCGAGGTCGATACCGCGACAGGCATCGAGCCGGACGGTGGTCTTGAACCCCTGGCTGACAGCATCCAGGGCCGAGAAGCCGACACAGAAATCGGTCGCCAGGCCGACCAGGGTCAGCGTGTCGATGCCGCGCTCCCTGAGATAGCCGGCGAGACCGGTAGGCGTCGTATGGTCATTCTCGAAGAAGGCCGAATAGCTGTCGATGTCAGGGCGAAATCCCTTGCGGATGACGAGTTCGGCCTTGGTCCAGGCAAGGCCGGAGTGGAAATCCGAACCCAGGCTGCCCTGGATGCAATGGTCGGGCCACAGCGTCTGCGGCCCGTAGGGCATGTCGATCATCGTGAAGGGCTGTGCGCCCGGATGGCTGGAGGCGAAGCTCGAATGGCCGGCGGGATGCCAGTCCTGCGTCAGCACGACGTGGTCGGCTCGCCGGATCATGTCGTTGACCAGCGGCACGATCTCGTCGCCGCCGGTCACGGCCAGCGCGCCGCCCGGGCAAAAGTCATTCTGCAGGTCGATGACAACAAGCGCTTCGTCGGCCATGAGGCCTCCTTCTTCTCTGTCATGTGGCTCAGGCTACAGCAGAAAGATGCCGCTGACGCGACCGGACGCAGAAACTTGACCAGAAGGCCGGCCGCGTCAACCTCCCATGCCATAACAAATGCGTTTCGGCTCACCCGCTGCCGGCAACGGTGCAAACTCTGGCTTTGACAATTTCCACCGGCTTGATATCATTTGCATACGAATGAATTTTCCGGTTTCGGGAACCGGCAAGAAATTCCAGGCAAGACGCCCTGGGCGGGCCAAATTCGGGAAGGCTCATTCTCTGGGAAGGCAAAGCGTGATCCGTTACGCGAAACCCACCACGGTCGACGAGGCTCTCGCACTGCTTGGCGAGGGCGCGTGGCGCATCCTGGCCGGTGGCACGGATTTCTATCCGGCACAGGGCGCCAAACCGTTCCGCGACAATGTCCTCGACATCAACGGTCTCACTTCATTGCGCGGTATCCTTGAAACGGATGACCACTTTGTCATCGGCGCCCGCACGACATGGACCGACATCATCAGGCATCCCTTACCGCCGGCCTTCGACGCGCTGAAACAGGCCGCGCGCGAGGTCGGCTCGCCGCAGATCCAGAATGTTGCCTCCGTCGCCGGCAATCTCTGCAACGCCTCGCCGGCCGCCGACGGCGTACCCGGCCTGCTGATCCTCGACGCCGAGGTCGAGCTCAGTTCGACAGCCGCGACGCGTCATCTGCCCCTGCCGGATTTCATCCTCGGCAACCGCCGCACGGCGCTAAAGCCCGGCGAAATGGTGACGGCCATCCGCGTGCCGAAACCGGCCGGCACGTCAGCTTTCGTCAAGCTGGGCGCACGGCGCTATCTCGTCATTTCCATTGCCATGGCGGCGGCGCGCCTGGTCGTTGAAAACGGTACGGTCACGGAAGCAGCGGTCGCCGTTGGGTCCTGTTCAGCGGTTGCCAAGCGCCTTGCCGGTGTCGAGCGGGCCTTGCGTGGTCGACGGGCCGATGACGGGCTTGCGGCTGCGGTCAAGTCCGCGCCGATGACCGAGCTCTCACCAATCGCCGATGTGCGCGGCAGCGCCGAGTACCGGCTCGACGCGGTGCGCGAGATCGTCGCGCGGGCCGTGCTGACGGCCGCCGGACCGATGACCGACCTGACGGTGGCGGCGGCATGAGACAAGCTCAGCCTGACATGAGCCCGGTGCTGCCTCAAGTCAGCGAAGCTCTGCCCGATCTGGATATTATCCCACCCGGCCTTGGCCTTGAGCGCGCCGACATTGCTTTCAAGGTCAATGGCGCCGCCGTCTCGGTCAATGTGCCGCCACTGCGCCGGCTGTCGCAGGTTTTGCGTGACGAATTGCGGCTTACCGGCACAAAGGTCGGCTGCGACGCAGGCGATTGCGGCGCCTGCACGGTGCTGGTCGACGGCGATCCCGTCTGCGCCTGCCTGATGCCGGCGGCATCCGTCGCTGGCGCATCGGTGACGACGGTCGAAGGACTGGCCAATGGCCGGCTGTCGGCGCTGCAATCATCTTTCCTCGCGCATGGCGCGGCGCAGTGCGGCATCTGCACGCCGGCGCTGCTGGTCGCGGCGACAGCACTGCTGGAGAAAAGACCCAGCCCGACCGAGACCGAGGTGCAGGATGCGCTGGGCGGCATTCTGTGCCGCTGCACCGGCTACCGGAAGATCATCGCGGCGGTGATGAATGCTGAACAGTTTTCGAATGCAGGCGCTGCCCCTCATCCGCCTGCCGGCGTTCGTCACTCGGAAAGCCAAGCAATTGGCTTTCGTCCGCTGCGCGGACCACTCCTCACCTCCCCGTTAAGTGGCGGGGAGAAGGGATTAGCCGCAACGCTGGCAACCCCCTCTCCCCGTCCTTCACGGGGAGAGGGTAAGGGTGAAGGGCAGCGCCAACATCAATCGTTGGATCTCGCCCTCGATCGCAGAATGCCAGTCTCGGGCCATGCCGTCGGCTCCTCGCCGATCCGGCTCGACGGCCTGCCGAAGGTGACCGGCGACGAAAAATTCGGCGGCGATTCTTTTCCTTCCGACGCGCTTGCCGTGCTGGTGGTCCGTTCGCCGCACTATCACGCCGGTTTCATCTTCGGCGACATCGATGGCTGGGTGAAGAAACATCCAGGCATATCAGGCGTCTTCACCGCAGCCGACATTCCGGGCAAGAACTGTTTCGGCGTCATTGGTCCCTTCGCCGACCAACCGGCACTCGCCGAAGGCTTTGCCCGGCTGCGCGGCGAGGCGGTGGCGCTGGTCGCGGGCGAGCGCGAGGCGATCCTCGATCTCGACCTGTCGGATTTCCCCATCCGTTGGACCGAGCTGCCGCATGTGCTGGATGTCGGCGAAGCGCAGGCCGAAGGTGCGGTGTTGATCCATGACAACCGCCCGACCAACCTGTTGACCAAGGGCTTCGTCGAACGCGGCGATCCCGAAGCCGCGCTCGCCAGTGCAGCGGTCACAGTGTCGGGCGCGATCGACACCTCCTATGTCGAGCACGCCTATATCGAGCCGGAGGCCGGCCATGCCTACATGGACGGCGACACGCTGGTCGTCGTCGCCTGCACGCAGGCGCCGTACATGGACCGCGACGACACGGCGAAGGTGCTCGGCCTTGCCGTCGACAAGGTGCGCATCGTGCCGACCGCGACCGGCGGTGGCTTCGGCTCGAAACTCGACGTTTCGCTGCAGCCGCTGATCGGCCTGGTGGCGCTGAGGACGGGCCGGCCGGCAGCCCTTGCCTACACCCGT
This sequence comes from Mesorhizobium sp. B2-4-12, assembly GCF_006441575.1. Taxonomy (NCBI): domain Bacteria; kingdom Pseudomonadati; phylum Pseudomonadota; class Alphaproteobacteria; order Hyphomicrobiales; family Phyllobacteriaceae; genus Mesorhizobium; species Mesorhizobium sp. B2-4-12. Next base: position 83,719 of record NZ_VFVC01000016.1, on the reverse strand, counting down.
AGCGAATCGATGATGTCGACCACCAAGCGCCATCCGGCCGAGATGAAAGCGACCATCGGCGCGGATGCCGACGGCCGCGTCACCGGCATGGTTTTTGAAGGCGACTTCAACACCGGCCCTTATGCAAGCTGGGGGCCGACGGTGGCCAACCGAGTGCCAGTGCATGCGTCCGGCCCCTATACGACGCCCAACTACCGCGCCGAGGGCCGTGCCATCCACACCCATGGCCCGATCTCCGGCGCCTTCCGTGGCTTCGGCGTGCCGCAGGCGACCATCATGCAGGAGACGCTCTATGATGAGCTGGCCGACAAGCTCGGCATGGACCGGCTCGATTTTCGTCTGAGAAACTGCCTTCGGAACGGCTCCGAAACGGTTACCGGGCAGCATCTGGAGTCCGGTGTCGGCATTGCCGAATGTCTCGAGGCCTTGCGGCCGCATTGGGTGCGAGCGGAGGCTGATGCGGACGTTTTCAACAGCACCCACGCGGACATTAAGCGCGGCGTTGGCTTGGCGTCCTGCTGGTATGGCTGCGGCAACACCTCGCTGCCCAATCCGTCGACCATCCGGGTCGGCATCGCGGCTTCGGGCGATGTCATCCTGCACCAGGGCGCCGTCGACATCGGCCAGGGCTCGAACACCGTCGTCACCCAGATCTGCGCCGACGCGCTTGGCCTGCCATTGGAAAATTTCCGGCTGAAGAGCGCCGACACGGCGATCAGCCCCGACGCCGGCAAGACTTCAGCCTCGCGCCAGACTTTCGTCACCGGCAAGGCGGCCGAAAAGGCCGGCCGCGCCTTGCGCGAAACCATTTTGCGCTACGCCAATGTCTCCGAAAACGCTTCGCTCCAGTTGGATGGTTCCGCCATCCTCATCCTCGAGGGTGACGCCGCCCGCCGTATCGACCTCGCCTCCCTCGACGTCGATGCCGACGGCTTCGTCTTCCGCGCCGAGGAAACTTACGATCCGCCGACGCTGCCGCTGGATGCCAAGGGCCAGGGCAAGCCCTACGCCGTCTACGGCTATGGCGCGCAGATCGCCGAACTCGAGGTCGACCTCAAGCTCGGTACGGTGAAGCTGATCAAGATCACCGCCGCGCACGATGTCGGCAAGGCGATCAACCCGCTGCTGGTCGAAGGCCAGATCGAGGGCGGCATCGCGCAAGGCATCGGCATGGCGCTGATGGAGGAATACATTCCCGGCCGCACCGAGAATCTGCACGATTACCTCATCCCGACGATCGGCGACGTGCCGCCGATCGAAACCATCCTGGTCGAGGTCCCCGATCCCGAAGGGCCGTTCGGCGCCAAGGGGCTGGGCGAGCATGTGCTGATCCCGACGGCGCCGGCGATCCTCAACGCCATCCGTCACGCCACCGGCGTTCTGGTCACAAAAATTCCGGCGACGCCGACGCGTATCCGCGCCGCCATCCGCGAAAAGGAGGCACGCCCATGAGCGAGCTTGCCGAACGCTTCGAAACCCATGATCCCGGCGAGAAGCTGGTGGCGGAGAAGATCCGCTGTGATGCCTGCCCGGTCATGTGCTACATCGCGGAGGGCCGCACCGGCGCCTGCGATCGCTACGGCAATGTCGGCGGCCGGATCGTGCGCATGGACCCGCTGACCATTCTCGACCATGCGGCGGAGACCGGCGGCGCCATGGTTCCGTTCGTCGCCGAGGGCGAAACATGGAACGGCGAGTTGCTCAACACCGGCCGCCGCTTCGTCACCGCGATCGGCGCCGGCACCACCTATCCCGACTACAAGCCGGCCCCCTTCATCGTCAGCCAGGAGGTCGATGGCGTCGACCTTGTCACCGTCGTCACCGAAGGCATTTTTTCGTACTGCGGCGTCAAGGTGAAGATCGACACCGACCGGCATATCGGGCCGGAAACCGCGACTGTTCGGGCCGAAGGCGAAGCGATCGGCCATGTCACCACGGGCGAATACGGCTCGCAGATGCTGTCGCTGGGCGGCGTGCATCATTTGACCGGCGGCTCCAAAGCGGAAGGCCGCGCCACGTGTGACGCGCTGCTCAATCTGTGCAACCGCAAACCGGTGGAACTCACCATCGACGGCGGCGCCACCATCATCGTCGAAGCCGGCAGACCACCTGTCATCGACGGCAAGCAGGAACACCGCATGCGCGTCGGCTGCGGCTCGGCCACCATCGGCATGTTCGCCACGCAGTGGCGCGGGCTGGTCGACGAGGTTGTGGTGGTCGACGATCACATCACCGGCGTCGTTTCCGAGCATCAGGCCGGCAAAGTGCTGGGCTGGCAGGATACCGGGATAAAGATCATCGGTCGCCGTTCGACGCCCGGCCGCTACTTCAAGGTCTCCGAGCCCGGCCTCGGCTGGGGCGGCACCAGCATTTCCGACCCGCTGTCGATCCTCGGCGCGTGGAACGCCGGGAAGGGCGCCCGGCCCGGCCTGTCGCTGCTGATGGTTTCGACCACCGGCGAGCAGTTCGCCTATTACGAACTCGACGACGATCTGAAGCCGGTCGAAAAGCCCTTTCCGGAGCGACTGCGGAAGTCGGTCGAACTGATCGAGGACAATTGCGAACCGGCGCTGTGCACCGTGCTGTTCATTGGCGGCGCCGGCGGTTCGCTGCGCGCCGGCGTCACCGAAAACCCGGTCAATCTCACCCGCTCGGTGCAAGGCCTGAAGACCTATGTGACGGTCGGCGGCGCGCCGGTCTATGTCTGGCCTGGCGGCGGCATCACGCTGATGGTCGATGTCACCAGAGTGCCGGAAGGCGCCTTCGGCTATGTGCCGACGCCGGCGCTGGTGGCGCCGATCGAGTTCACCTTGCGCCGTGACGATTACATCAGGCTCGGCGGCTACGAGGCCGAAATCCGCAGCGTCGAGGACATCGTCGCCAGGGGCGGCGAATATCTCAATCCCCGCCAAGGCGCGGGCGCGCCCGCCGGCAATCCATGGCCGCCGCTGCTGGCGCAATTGCGCCGCGCCGCGTCGAACGGGACCGGATGATGGACGGCCCGCAAGCGCATTGGCTGCAGGACGGCAAGCGGCTGCATCTCCACCACGGGCCGATCGACCTGATCGTCGAGGCGTTTGGTGAGGCGCAGGAATGCCGCCTGGCCTATGAGCAGGCCGTCGCGCGCTTCCAGACGATCCTGATCGAGCTGGTCAGAGAGCTTCCCGAATTGCGGCTTCCAGCATTCTTCCTGCGGCCGCGCGCCTTTGACGGTCCGACGGCACGCCGCATGGAAGCGGCCGTGATACCCTTGGCGGAGTGCTTCATAACACCGATGGCGGCCGTTGCAGGATCGGTAGCCGACGAAATGCTCGCCGCACTGCTTGCCGGCCGCAGGCTCGATCGCGCCTATGTCAACAATGGCGGGGACAGCGCTCTCCACCTAGGCAAGGGCCGGTCTATAGGCTTGGCCGTCGCCGGCACCGGCAATGGCATGGCCGACCGGATCACCATTCGCGCGGAAGATGGCGTTCACGGCGTCGCCACCAGTGGCTGGCGCGGTCGTTCCTTCTCGCTTGGCATTGCCGACGCCGTCACAGTGCTCGCGCGGTCCGGCGCCGAGGCCGATGCGGCGGCGACGCTCATTGCCAACGCGGTGGACCTGCCGGGCAATCCTGCCATCAGCCGCATGCCCGCACGTGAACTGTCGCCCGACAGCGATCTTGGCGCGCGGCTGGTGACGCAAGGCGTCGGCGCGCTTGCACCTGGCGAGGTGGCGCGGGCGCTGGACAATGGTCTTGCCGTCGCCGAAGATTTTCGCCGGCGCGGTCTGATTGCCGGATCGGCGCTTTTTCTTGGCGGTGACGCCCGTATCGGTGGCTCGGTCGCGCTCGCCGCACCCAACAAGGATGAACGGAAGGAAGTTGCCCATGCCTGAGTTTCCAGTCCGCAAGATCGCGGTGCTGAGCGAGGAGATCTTTCATGATGGCGGCCCGGTGGCCGAAGTGCCGCGCCGGCGTGCCGCGGCAATGGCCGTGGTCAAGAACCCGTTCGCCGGGCGTTATGTCGAGGATTTGCAGAGCGCCATGGACGATCTGAAGCCGCTTGGGCTGCTGCTCGCCGATCGGCTGATCGCAGCCCTCGGCGGCGACGTGAAACAGATCGACGGCTACGGCAAGGGGGCGATTGTCGGCACCGCGGGCGAACTGGAGCACGGCGCGCTCTGGCATGTGCCGGGCGGCTACGCCATGCGCGAGCGGCTCGGCGACGCCAAGGCGATCGTGCCGTCGGCGAAGAAGGTCGGCGCCTTCGGTTCAAGGCTCGACGTGCCGCTCGGCCATATCAACGCCGCCTATGTGCGCAGCCATTTCGACGCCATGGAAGTGGGCATCAGCGACGGGCCGCGCCCCGACGAAATCCTGTTCTGCCTCGCCATGACCTGCGGTCCGCGCGTCCACAATCGTATGGGGGGCCTGGCGGCCGAAGACATCAAGGCCTGGGACGGGCTGCGGTGAGCGGCGAGGACAATCTGCTCAAGCTGGTCGAGGTCGAAGAGGCCGATGATCACGATTACCGCCTGCAGGAGCAGGTCGGCTTCATCCTGCGCAAGGCGCATCAGCGGCACGTCTCGATCTTCGCCGCGCATATCGCAGACCTGACGCCGCCGCAATTCGCGGCACTGGCCAAGTTGCGCGATGTCGGCGAGACCTCGCAGAACCAGCTCGGCACACTGATCGCCATGGATGCGGCGACGGTGAAGGGTGTCATCGACCGGCTGAAGGCACGCGGCCTGGTCGAACTCTCCAGGCATGACGTCGACAAAAGGCGGCTACTGGTCAACCTGACCGCCGAAGGGCGCGACGCGATCGATCGCCTGATCCCGCTGGCCCGCGAGATCACCAGGGAAACGCTGGCGCCGCTCTCGGCCAAGGAGATCGCCACCTTCATGAAGCTGCTGGCGAAACTGGCATGAGAGCAGACTTACAGACTGCAGAGGTTGGTTGGACGAGGCAGTTGGCGCATCCGCGTCATGCTGTCGGCGTCCGTGCACCCATGCAATCGGTCTATTCTGTTACCTATATTTCCGGTCGGACACCGGACACTTCTCCCCGTATGGTGACGGGGAGTTGAGAAAGTGGTCCGCGCAGCGGACGAAAAGCCAATTGCTTGGCTTTTCGAACGATAAACGCCCGGCGGGAGGATGAGGGCAGCGCCAACCCATCCCACAAGCCCTCACGACCTCACAGGCCGTTGTCCTTCAGCACCTTGGCGGCGTTTTCCTTGGTGATCTTCTCGGTGGGCAGCGTGATGGTCTTTTCGACCTTCTCGCCTTTGAGGAACTTGATCGCCTGGCGCAGGCCTTCGGCGCCGGGAGTCACATAGGTGAAGGTCGCGGTCAGCTCGCCCTTGTTGACCAGCTGCACGCCTTCATTGGGCAGACCGTCAATGCCGATGAACTTGATGTCCTTCTCGCGGCCGGCATCCTTGGCGGCGAGATAGGCGCCGTAGGCCATCGGATCGTTGTGACCGTAGACGAGGTCGATCTTCTCGTTGTTGCGTAGCGCGGTCGCCATGATGTTGTAGGCCTGGTCCTGCTTCCAGTCGCCCGACTGCTGGTCGAGCAGATACTTGATGCCCGGCTCCTTGTCGGTGAATTCGTGGAAGCCGTCATGGCGGTCATGCGCCGGCTGGGTGCCCATGCCGCCCCAGATCTCGACGACATTGCCCGCCGCCTTGCCCTTGCCGCCGAGCAGTTCGACGGCATATTCGCCGGCCGCGCGGCCGATCAGCTTATTGTCGCCGCCGACGAACTGGGTGTAGTCCTTGGTGTCGACATTGCGGTCGAGCACGAAGACCGGAATCTTGGCGTCGATGGCCTGCTGCACTACGCCGGTCAGGCCGGCGGATTCCTTCGGCGACACCAGCAGCGCGTCGACCTCCTGGCGGATCAGGTTCTCGACGTCGGCGACCTGCTTCTCGGTCTTGTCCTCGCCGTCGGTGACGATCAGCTCGACATCCGGGTGCTTGGCGGCTTCGGCCAGGATGTCCTTGTTGAACTGGGCGCGCCAGGGCTCGATGGTCGTCACCTGCGAGAAGCCGATTTTCCACTTCTTGTCCTGGGCGAAGGCATGGCCGGTGGAGAGCAGCGCGGTGGTGGTCAGCATTGCCGCGCCAAGGGCGGCAAGCTTCAGAATGTCACGTCGTTTCATTTCTTGTTTCCTCCGAGATTGAGAGACGGGGTCTCTTGCGACGGCCGCTTGACCGCGGCCGTTTCCTTGCGCGCCGCTTGCCCGCCCCAGACAGATGCAGGTACCAGGCGCAGATAGGCCAGGAGATCACCGGCGTTGCGCTCCTGCACGAGCACGGTGCCGATGATGATCATCCCCTTCAGCACCAGCTGAAGGTTCGAGTTGATGTTGTGGAGTTGCAGGATATTGGAGAGCAGCCCGAAGATCAGCACACCGCAGAAGGTGCCGGTCAGGCTGCCGCGCCCGCCCATCAGGCTGGTGCCGCCGATGACCACGGCGGCGATGGCGTCGAGTTCCAGCCCGGCGCCGGCATCCGGCTTGCCTTGCCGGTACTGCGCCACGTAGAGCACGGCGGCTATGCCGGCGAGCAGGCCGGAGACGGCATAGGTGGCGATCTTGACGCGGCCCGCGGCGATGCCCGACAGGCGGGCCGCCTCCTCATTGCCGCCGATGGCATAGACGTAGCGGCCGAACGGGGTGAAGCGCAGCACCGCGCCGTAGATCAGGATGGCGCCGAGGAAGAACAGCCCGGGCATCGGGATGACGCCGAACACCAGCGAGCGCAGCATTTCGAAATCCGCAGTGGCGTTCGAGCCGGTATAGACCGGCAGTACGGCATTGTTCTGGCCGGCGGTGAGCCGGGCGATGCCGAGTGCCGTCACCATCATCGCCAGGGTGACGATGAAGGGCTGCAGGCGCCCGCCAACGATGATGAAGCCATTGACGGCGCCAAACAGCAGGCCGACGCAGGGCGCCACCAGCAGCACGCCGAGCACGCCGAATTTGGGTTCGATCTGCGGCAGCAGATACCACAGGGACAGGCAGCACAGGACCACGCCGACGATGGCCGGCGTAATCAGCCCCCGAGCGCTGTCCAGCCTGACATCGCGCGCGGCGGCATCCGGACCGGCGCGGGACTTTTCCAGGTTGAGGAAGATGAAGCGGGTGATGACGAAGCCAAGGCAAAGCGCCACCAGGGCAACGGTCGGCACGCCCAGCACGACACCCGGCGTCACGCCCGGAACCGTCAGCAGCATGGCGCAGACCACCGAGCAGATGGCCATCAGCGAGCCAACGGAAAGATCGATGCCGCCGGTGATGATCACCGCCGTCATGCCGGTGGCGATCAGCCCGGTGGTCGACACCTGGCGCAGGACGTCGAGCAGGTTGCCGTAGGACAGGAAGATGTTGTTGCCCTTGGAACTCACCGGCGAGCCCAGCACGCCGATCAGGAAGATGGCGATCAGGCCCCAGTAGAGCTTGGTCCGGGACAGGAGCTTCAGGGCAGTCATGCGGCTGGTCTCGAAATGGTACGGCGCGGCGCAGCGAGACGCATGATGGCCTCCTCGCTTGCCGCCTCGCGGGAAAGAATGCCGGTCTGGCGGCCGTCGGCCATCACCAGGATACGATCCGAGAGATGCAGCAGTTCCGGCAGCTCGGAGCTGATGACGGCGATGGCCAGGCCATCGTGCGCCAGCCTGAAGATCAGGTCGTAGATTTCGCGCTTGGCGCCGACATCGATGCCGCGCGTCGGTTCGTCCAGCAACAGCACGCGTGGCCTCGTCGCCAGCCACTTGCCGATGACGACCTTCTGCTGGTTGCCGCCCGACAGCGTGCCGGCCGGCTGGTCGATGTCCTGGCAGCGTATGCCGAGCGCCTTGACCGCCTGCCGCGCCAGCCCCTGTTCGCCGGCCAGAGAGCGGATGCCGAAGCGCGCCAGCGATCCGACCAGCGGCAGCGCCACATTGTCAGTGATCGAGGCCTGCAGGTGCAGGCCTTGCGTCTTGCGATCCTCGGTCACCAGCGCGATGCCCAGCCGCCTTGCGTCGCGCGGCGAGCGGATGTTCACGGGAGCGCCGTCGAGCCGGATCTCGCCGCCGGTCCGGCCATCCCCGGAACCAAAAATCGCCTCCATGATCTCGGTGCGGCCCGAGCCCAGCAGGCCGCCAATGCCGAGGATTTCGCCAGCGGCAAGATCGAAGCTGACGCCGTCGATCACCTGCCGCCAGCCCTGGCGGTCGGGCTTCGACAGCGACAGATCGCTGACCGAAAGCACAGTCCCGCCGCCGATATCCCGCTCGCCTTGGGAGGATGCGAGCAGGTCCCTGCCGACCATCGCCGAAATGATGGCATTCTCGTCAAGCTCGGCCATCGGTCGCGTCAGCACATGGCGCCCGTCGCGGAAGACGGTGACCCGGCTGGCCAGATGCATGACCTCGTCGATACGGTGCGAGATGTAGACGATGGCGACACCGCTGTCGGCAAGCTGGCGGACGATGCGGAACAGCCGCTGGCATTCGGCCGGCGACAGCGCGGAGGTCGGCTCGTCCATGATCAGGATGCGCGCCGACATCGACAGCGCCTTGGCGATCTCGACCAGCTGCTGTTCACCGACGCGCAAGGCGCCGACGCGGGCTTCGGGATCGAGTTCGATGCCGAGCCGCTGCAACAGGGCGCCGGCGGCACGGCTGCTCGCCTTGCGGTCGACGATCAGCCCGGCGATCAGCTTCTCGCGGCCGAGAAAGATGTTGTCGGCGACGCTAAGCTCCGGCACCAGGTTGAGCTCCTGGTGGATGATGGCGATGCCGGCATCCTCGGCGTCGCGCACGCCGGCGAAGCTGACCGGCCGGCCATCGACGCTGACCGTGCCTTCATAGCCGGTATAAACGCCGGAGAGGATTTTCATCAGCGTCGACTTGCCGGCGCCGTTTTCGCCCATCAAGGCGTGGACCTCGCCGCCGCGCAGGTCGAAGCGAACATCGCTAAGCGCTGCGATGCCGCCGAAGCTCTTGGAAATATGCTCCGCGCTCAGAACCGTATCTGGCTGGTCCGCTGGCGCGTTATGCCCCGGGGAAAGGGAATTGCTGTGCTCCATGACAATGGCGGCCTCCCTTCCGTCTTCGTCAAATTCGAACCGAACGCTAATCTAAACGTTTCGATCATGTCAAGCCGCTATCTGAACAAGGCAGGATTGACTCTTTTCAATTCTTGCGAAAAACCTTGATACTCCGTAGGTATAGCGAACTGGCACGGGCGAAACGTTTCGAAAAATGGCATCATCCAAGCGGACGCGGCAGCGGAAATCCACGGCACCGACGATGCTGCATGTGGCGGAAGCCGCGCGTGTCTCGGTCGCCACCGTTTCGGCACTGATCAACGGCACGGCGACCGTCAGCCCGGAGCTCAGCCAGCGCATCGAACAGGCGATCCGTGATATCGGCTACAAGCGCAATGCGATCGCCCGCAGCCTCAAGATGGGCACGACACGCACCATCGGGCTGACCGTGCCGCACATCACCAACCCGTTCTTCACCGATGTCGTCTCGGTCATCCAGCAGGCGTTCGACCGCGCCGGCTATGCGGTCATGCTATGCTGCACCGATGAGGATTTGAACACCCAGGACGACCAGATCAGACTGTTGCTCGACCGCATGGTCGACGGGCTGATCGTGGCGCGCGTCGGCGACGGCGCGATCCTCAAGGGGATCGTCGATGACGCCAAGGTGCCGGTGGTGCTTCTGGACCGCATCTGCGAGGGCGTCGACACCGATACGGTGGTTCTCGACAACCAGCGTGCCGTGTTCGATGCCATCACCTATCTGATCAATCTCGGTCACCGGCGCATCGGCTACATCACCGGCACCTCGGACATTTCGCCCATGCATGACCGCATGACGGGATACCGTGAGGCGCTCCAAGCCGCCGGACTGCCTGTGGCCGAAGAGCTGGTCCGCTCCGGCAATTTCCACGAGATCGACGGCTATAACGCGACAATGCAGCTGCTTTCGCTGCACGACCGGCCAAGCGCGATCTTCTCGGCCAACAACCCGATGGTGATCGGCACCATGAAGGCGATCCGCGACATCGGCCTCTCCTGCCCGGAAGACATTTCGGTTGCCTGCTTTGACGATTTTCCGTGGTCCGATGTGTTCCAGCCGCAGCTGACCACGGTGGCGCAACCCGTGCAGGCGATCGGCGAACAGGCGGCCAATCTGCTGCTTGATCGTCTCGCCGGCAACCGTGATGCGCCACCGCGCAAACTGGTGCTCAAGGGCCGGTTGATGATCCGCAATTCGTGCCGGCCGCTGGGGGCGGTTGTGCAGAGCGTGAGTGCCTGAACGGCCGATGGCAAATCAGGGCCAGGTATCGGAACAAAGCGCCTGCAACTTCGAAAAGACGTCCTTGCCGCCCGTGATGATCTTTGTTCCGCTCCGCAGCACCGTCTTCGGATCCGCCTTCAGAGCCGTGCCGCCGGCCTCCTCGATCAACAGCATGCCGGCCAGACAGTCCCAGGCATTCATGTGTTCTTCCACATAGCCAAGCAGCCGGCCCGACGCCACATAGGCAAGCATCAGGGCGCCGGACGCATTGCGGAAGAAGACGCCGCCTTCGGCGAGGATCTTCTTGATCAGCACGGCGATGTTCTCGGCCTCGGCCCGATTCGAGAATCCGGTCCCCACCGACCCCTCTTCGAGGCTAGTGGCCGCACTGGCCTTGATCGGCCTGCCGTTGACGAAGGCGCCGCCGCCGAGGCTTCCGTGAAACGTCTCGCCGGTCGAAGGCTCGTGGATGACGCCGGCAACCGTCTCTCCGTCGCGGGCGCAGGCGATCACCACGCACCAGGCCGGAATGCCGCGCACGAAATTGGCGGTACCGTCGATGGGGTCGATCACCCAGACGTAGCCTGTCGCGCCGGCGACCGGGGCATGCTCCTCGCCGACGATGCCGTCTTGCGGATAGTCGGCGGCAATGGCGGCGCGGATGAATAGCTCGACCTCGCGGTCGGCTTGCGAGACCAGGTCCTGATGGCCCTTGCTCTCGATGGTCAGGCTTTCCAGATCGCGGAAGTATTTCAGTCCGAGTTCGCCCGCGCGACGTGCCAACTCGATGGCGAATTGCATTCGCGCGTCATGGTCATTTTTCACGGGGCGGCGCTCGATCCTGAGGGAGACAGCCTGCCTTAGCAAAAGGATGCCGTCCGCAAAAGTGCCCAAGAACAGTTCCGGGAAAACAGTGCAATTGCTCCCGTCCGGAATTGCGCGGAAACAAGGAGTTAGGCTGCTGCCGCCAGGGACTTGTGGGCCTCGGCCAGGATTTCGAACGACCGCAGGCGGGCGGCATGATCGAAGATCTGCGCGGTGACCATCAGTTCGTCGGCGCCGGTGCGACGCACGAACGCATCGATGCCTTGCCGGACCGTTTCGGGAGATCCGACGACGGCGCAGGACAGCGCCTGGCCGAGCATGGTCTTGGCCATCGGATCGAGATCGCGGTCATAGTTCTCGACCGGCGGCGGCAATCTTCCCGGCCGGCCGGTGCGCAGATTGACGAAGGCCTGCTGCAGCGAGGTGAACAGCAATCGTGCCTCGGCGTCGGTGGGTGCTGCAAAGACATTGAGGCCGAGCATGACATGCGGCTTGTCGAGCTGCTCCGACGGCTGGAAGCGCGAACGGTAGATGTCCAGTGCGTGATCGAGCTCCGCCGGCGCGAAATGCGAAGCGAAGGCGTAGGGCAGGCCGAGCATGGCGGCGAGTTGCGCGCCGTAGAGACTCGATCCAAGAATCCAGATCGGCACGTTCTGGCCTTCGCCAGGCACGGCCCTGAGGCGCTGGCCTTCCTCGGCGGGCAGGAAATAGCCCATAAGCTCGACGACATCCTGGGGGAAATTGTCGACGCCGGCCTCGAGGTTGCGGCGCAAGGCGCGCGCCGTATTCATGTCGGTGCCGGGTGCCCGGCCGAGACCGAGATCGATACGGCCGGGAAACAAGGCCGCCAGCGTGCCGAACTGCTCGGCGATGACCAGTGGCGCATGGTTGGGCAGCATGATGCCGCCGGCGCCGACGCGGATGGTCCGGGTGCCGCCGGCGACATGGGCGATGACCACGGCGGTGGCGGCACTGGCGATGCCCGGCATGTTGTGATGTTCCGCCAGCCAGTAGCGCTTGTAGCCCAGCCGCTCGGCATGGCGGGCGAGATCGAGCGAGTTGGCCAGCGAGTGCGAGGCATCGCTGCCTTCGACGATCGGAGACAGGTCGAGAACGGACAGTTCGGTCATGCAGTGATCTCCACGATCTTCTTCTTACGCACCCTGGCCTCGAAGGCCTCGCGGTCGGGAATGATGATGCCGAGCTGGCCTTCCAGCGTGTCGGCGAGTTCGGCGGCGGTGGCGATGTCCTTCTGCTCGCTGCGGCCGTCAATGTGATGGATCGACAGCTTGGCACCGCGCAACGCGAAACGTCGGTCGGGCGCGGCGCGCGCCGCCATGACGGAGGTGAGGAAATGCGATGCCGGATTGGTCGACAGGAAGTAATTGGTGACGGAATAGTCGACCTCGTATTGCGGCTGCAGATCGAAGCGGTAGAGCGAGCGCCAGTCGCCGCCGATGGCGGCCTGCAATCGGAAATGATCGTCCGCTTCGACGATGCGGAACGTCTCATGCGGGGTTTTCTGTTCCGTGCCGGGATCCAGCAGCAGGGGGGCCGTCAGGGTCAGGCCACCGAAGCCGACATCGGCGATGTAGGTCTTGCCAGCAAGCTGGACCCGCAAAAGCATATGGCCGCGCGCCGTGATGGCGTCCTCGTCCTGACCCCAGAGCACGCGCGCGGCTAGCCCGCCGACCTCGAAACCCAGCGCCTTCAGGGCATGCATGAAGAGGAGATTGTGCTCGAAACAATAGCCGCCGCGCCCGCCAATGACGATCTTGTCCTGCAGCGCTGCAAGATCCAGACGGACCGGGCGGCCAAGAAACGGATCGATGTTCTCGAAGGGGATTGCCTGCGGGTGGAGGAAATGGAGCGTCTTCAGCGTGTCCAGCGAAACATCCCTGGACCCGGCATGGCCGATGCGTGCGAAATAGGCGTCGAGGTCGAAGGGAACATCACTCATCGGAAGGGCACCGGCCATTGTCCGAGCGGATATAGGCATTCAGTCAGGATGCCGCAAACACGGCGCGCCGCTCATGCGGCGGCCTTGCTGTCCTCCTCGACGGGTTCGTCCTCCACCACGGCGGTCTGTTGCGCGGCGAGAAAATTGCCGACATGACCGAGCCCCTCGAAATGATCGCAGAACACCTTGATGACCACCAGCAGCGGTACAGCCATCAGGGCGCCAACGAAGCCCCACAGCCACGACCAGAAGGCGATCGCGATGAAGATCGCCACCGCGTTGATCTCCAGGCGCCGGCCGACCACCATCGGCGTCACGAACTGGCCTTCGACGATGTCGCAGAGCAGCACGAAGGCCGGCGCCAGAAGCGCGTAGGAAATGCTGTCGAAGCTGATCAGCGCCATCACCGCGACCAGCACGATGGTCAGCAGCGCGCCGACATAGGGCAGGAAGTTGAGCAGCGCCGCCGCGACGCCCCAGACCAGCGGGTTGGGCATGCCGAGTGCCCACAGGCCAAGGCCGATGACGGTGCCGAGACCCGCGTTGATCATGGTGACGGTGAGCAGATAGTGCGAGATTTCGCGCTCGACGTCATAGACGACGCGCAGCGCCCGCTTCTTCTCGGTGAGGCTGGCGAACGACTGGATGATCTTCTCGTAGAACATCGTCCCCGAGGCGAGCAGGAACAACGACAGCACGAAGATGATGGTGAGGCTGGTTCCCGCCGACAGGATGTTGCTGGCGGCGGACGACAGAATGCCGGACTGGGCGACCGCGACCTTCTGTATGTCGGGTTCCTGGGAAGTCTCGGTCAATTGCTCGATCTGATGCGAGATCTGCATGACTTTTTCGAATGGACGGCGCAACTGCGCCAGCCGTTCGGTGAGTTGCTGGCCGATGGACGAGGTGTTGTTGATGAGGTCGATGATCGGACTGGCGAGCAGGTAACCGGCGCTGGCGAAGACGCAGATCGAGAGCAGCACCAGAAGGGTCGCCGAGGCCACCTCGGGAATGCCGTGCTTGCGCAAAAGCCGGACGATCGGCGTCAGTGTCAGCGCCAGCAGGAAGGCCAGAATGACGGGCATGAAGAAGGCGCGGGCGAAATAGAGCGCATAGACGGTCATGAACGTGAAGATGCCGACAAGCAGCAATCGCATCAGATGCGTGTCGGCGCGGGCCTCGACGCGCGGATCGTCCGATGCGGCTGTGCCTGCGCCCGAAGCGGCGGACTCGGTCTTCATACTTCCCCTTGCCTGCCACCCGGCAATGGACGCATGGCGGGCGCTGCCAAAACGCGGAGTTACGGGCAAGGTTCCATAAGCCGGCTTCGGAAGCCTCGAGATCGTCGCGCGACAACCACATAGGGTCCAAGCGGAGCGAGGCGCCGCCCGGGCGAGAGTCGGCGCGGTTCAGGCGACGGGCGACGCCACCGCCGGTGTTGATTTCGCCGTTTCCTTGCGCACGATTGGCGCCACCCTGGTGCCGTAGAGCTCGATCGCCTTCATGATCTTGGCATGCGGCATGGTGCCGATCGCCATCTGCAACAAGAAGCGGTCATTGTTGAAGATCTTGTGCTGGGCGACGATCTTCTCGGCTACCTGCTCGGGATCGCCGACGAAGAGCGCGCCGTTCGGACCGCGCGACTGGTCGAAATGCGCCCGCGATGTCGGGCCCCAGCCGCGCTCGCGGCCGATGCGGTTCATGACTTCGGCCTGCGGGCCGTAAAAATCATCGGCCGCCTGCTCGGTCGTGTCCGCGATGAAGCCATGCACGTTGATGCTGGTGGCAAGGCCCGCCGGATCACTGCCGGCACGCCTGGCAGCCTCACGGTAGAGGTCGAACAGCGGCGCGAACCGCGCCGGCTCGCCACCGATGATGGCGAGCGCCAGGGGCAGGCCGAGCGCGCCCGCGCGGGCGGCGGACTGCGGCGTGCCGCCGATGGCGATCCACACGGGCAATTTGTCCTGAAAGGGCCGTGGGTAGACGCCGCGATCGTTGATCGGCGCGCGCAGATTGCCGGACCAGGTGACCTTCACCTGATCGCGGATGGCAAGCAGCAGACCGAGCTTTTCGGCGAAGAGCTCGTCATAATCCTCCAGATTGTAGCCGAACAGCGGGAAGGATTCGATGAAGGAACCGCGCCCGGCCATGATCTCGGCGCGGCCGCCCGAGAGAAGATCGAGCGTGGCAAATTGCTGAAAGACGCGCACCGGATCATCGGAAGACAGCACCGTGACCGCGCTGGTGAGCTTGATGCGTTTGGAGTGCTCGGCTGCCGCCGCCAGGGCGACGACCGGCGCGGACGCGGCGTAGTCAGGCCGGTGATGCTCGCCAAGACCAAACACGTCGAGACCGACCTGGTCGGCCAGTTCGACCTCCTCGATCAGATTGCGCAAGCGCTCATGTGGTCCGATGGCGCCCGGGCCGGGCTGCGGACTGACGTCGGCAAAAGTGTAGAGACCGAGTTCCATGTCAATGTCATCCTGGTTTTCGGCGAATTCGGAGTTCGCGAGGGTGCAAAGCGGCGCGGGGACAGAACCGCCGCGCCGCTTTGCGTTTCGCTTCAGAGGTAGCGATCCGCCAGCCCCGTCGCCAGAGGGCGGACGGTGAACAGTGCATGCCGATTTCCGAAGGAAAGGCGTCTCCCGCGCGCAACAGCCCAGAAATTCATGGCTGCCATACCGTTTTGGCGCTTGAACTCTCGGTTTTCGCGCGTATGTAAGCCTCGCGAATTGACTTCAGGGAAGTGGACTTGGCTATCTACAGGGAAAAAGACATTTTCGAGCGGCGCAATGCCGCGAACGAGGCAAAGAAGGCGCTTCTGGAGCGCTTCAAGTCAAAGCCGGCAGCAGACGATCCCGCAGTGCTGGCGCGACAGGCCGAACGCAAGGCGATCCTTGCGGCCCGTGAAATACGCGAGGCCGAGAAGGCCCGGTTGAAGCAGGAAAAGCTGGCGCGCGAAGCGGCCGAGAAGGCTGAACGCGAGGCCGCCGCCGAAACGGCGCGCATCGCCGCCGAGGAAGCCGCCGCGGCTGAAGCGAAGATCCGCGAAGCCGAGGAGACCGAGCGCATCGCCCGACTGCTCGCCGACGAGGCCGAACGCAAGGCCAAGCGCGACGCGCGTTACGCGGCGCGCAAGGCGCGCAACGGCAGGGCCCCGCCCGGCTTTACCGGCCGCTAAGCGCGGCATTCGCCTCGAAGGCAGTGGACAAAGGGACGCGCCAAGGCGCGGCCTTTTTTGCGCTAGTCGGTCCCTGTCATTGGACGATGCCCGGCATCGCCGTCAGGCGAGCTCACTTTCGAGCCAGGCCTTGAGGCGGGGGAACACCCTCAGGCCGCGAATTTCAGCCCCATGATGCCGCAGACGATCAGCGCGATGCAGGCGAGCCGGATCGCGGTGGCCGGCTCGCCGAGCAGCCAGATGCCGAGCAGCGCCGTGCCGACGGTGCCGATGCCGGTCCACACCGCATAGGCGGTGCCGACGGGCAGCGCCTTCAACGCCAGGCCGAGCAGGGTGAGGCTGACGATCATCGACGCGACCGTGAGCACGGTCGGAACGAGCCTTGTGAAGCCGTCGGTGTATTTGAGGCCGATCGCCCAACCGATTTCGAACAGGCCGGCGAAAAACAGAAAAGTCCAGGACATCGGAGACGCTCCATCCCGCACCGGACCGGAACAGATCCGATCCGCCGATGCGTGATCAACAGTGGGCGGGTCGTCCCGACCGAATTTTCGGAAAGGCGCGGGGTCGTCCCCACGCCGGAAACATAGGGTTGTCCAGACGCCCGATCACACCTGCCCGGCGGCATCGTCGAATACCGCCGGCGAGATCTCGCCGCGCCGGTTAGCCGAGACTACTTTTCCTTGATCCGCATCGCCTTGACCGGCGGCGCCTTGAGGGCCGGAGCGGCTGCGGGTTTCTTGGCGTCCTTTTTCGGCTTGCGGGCTTCCTTGCCAGCCTTCATCGCACCTTTAGCCATGATTCGTTCCTCCAATTGTGGGAAGTGAAGTGAAACAAGAGAAACGCCTCTAAGCAAGAGGGCTGTTTGCGGCCTTGCGCTCCGCGGATGCCTCAATCGGTTTGAGAGGGTCCGCGACGGGACCTGAACGCATTGGCTGTTCGTGCGTTCAGGATAGGTGTGGAGCTTGGGCGGACGGGGGGCTAAGCTCAGGCATCGGCAACGGTGAGGAAACGATGGCCGGGCACGGCGGCTCAAAAACGGTCATCTATGCAGCGCTCGCCGGCAATCTGGCCATCGCGCTGACCAAATTCGGCGCCGCCTTGTTCACCGGCAGTTCGGCGATGCTATCGGAAGGCGTGCATTCGCTGGTCGATACCGGCAATGGCAGCCTTCTGCTCTACGGCATGCACCGTGCCGCGCGCCCGGCCGACCGCACGCATCCGCTCGGACATGGCCGCGAACTCTATTTCTGGAGCTTCATCGTCGCTCTTCTGGTCTTCGCGCTGGGCGCCGGCGTTTCGCTCTACGAGGGCATCACCCACATCATGGCGCCCGAGCCTGCCGCCAACGTCAAGGTGAACTATATCGTTCTCGGCCTGTCCTTCCTGTTCGAGGGTAGCTCCTGGCTGGTGGCGCTGAGGGAATTCCGCCGGCAGAAGGGCGGAGAAGGCTGGCTGGAGGCCGCGCAATCGAGCAAGGATCCGAGCGTCTATACCGTTCTGTTCGAGGACAGCGCTGCCCTTCTCGGCCTGACCGTCGCCTTTGCCGGCATATTGGCCGCGGAGCTGCTGGAGATGCCGGAACTCGACGGCGTGGCTTCGATCGGCATCGCGCTTATCCTCGGCGCGACGGCGATTTTCCTGGCCCGTGAAAGCAAGGGGCTGCTCATCGGCGAGCCGGCTTCACCCGAAGTGCAGAGACGCGTGCTGGAGATCGTCCAGCAGGACCCCGCGGTGCAACGGGCGAACGGAGTCCTGACCGTCCACATGGGGCCGGAAGAGATCGTTGCCGGCCTCAGCATCGAGTTCGAGGACCATCTGACCGCACCCGAGATCGAAGCCTGTGTCGAACGCATCGAGGCGCGGCTGAAGAAGGAGATGCCGGAGATCACGCGGCTGTTCGTAAAACCCCAGACCACCGGCACCTGGGAGCAGCGGCGCCAGGCGATCGAGGCGGCGTCCGACTAAGGCGCGTCGCGTTGAACGAATTCGTGCGGCGGGTTTTAGATTCTTTGCTTTCCTGCCTATCGTTTTCCCAGAAGCGAGGTCACTTTTAGGCGACGTGCGTTGGCCTTGCACCAGCATTCCGCCATTGCCCCGCCACCTTCCTCCGCTAAGATCACTGAACTTTGGAGGAGCGACGATGAGGATCGACGGCGGGTGCCATTGCGGCGCCATCACCTATGAAGCGGAGGTCGACCCGGAGAAGACATCGATCTGTCACTGCACGGACTGCCAGCAACTGACCGGGACCGCCTTTCGCGTTACCGTTCCCGCGCCCGAGGATCACTACCGGATCACTCGGGGCACGCCAAGAATCTATATCAAGACCGGAGCAAGTGGCGCCAAGCGCGCCCAGGCCTTTTGCGGCGACTGCGGTTCGCATCTTTATGCGACGTCGGTCGGCGACGGTCCGAAGGTGTACGGGATCAGGGTGGGAACCGCGCGGCAACGCGAGGATCTCGTCCCGACACAACAGATATGGCATCGCTCGGCCCTGCGGTGGCTGCCGGAATTCAAGGTGACCACGATCGCGGAAGAGCGGTAGCCGCTCTTTTCGAAAATCGTATCCAAGGACCTGCAAGCATGTGCTAGGCTGTGCGCCATGGACATGGTGGGTGATCGTCATGCTCGAAACCGACAAGGTTTTTTCCGGCTCGATTCCGGAAAACTACGACCGCTACATGGTGCCGTTGGTTTTCGAGCCGTTTGCCACGGATCTTGCACGGCGAGCGGGGGCCTTGTCGCCCAGCGCCGTTTTGGAAGTCGCGGCGGGCACCGGGGTCGTCACCCGCGCATTGGCGCCAAAACTGCCCCCTGGCGCCAGTTATGTCGTGACGGACCTCAACCAGCCGATGCTCGACTATGCCGCTTCGCGACAGGCTCCCGACGGCCGTATCCAATGGCGCCAGGCCGATGCGCTGGCGCTGCCGTTTGAAAATGCGGCTTTCGATCTCGTTTGTTGCCAGTTTGGGGCGATGTTCTTTCCCAACCGCCTGTCCGCCTATCGTGAGGCGAAGCGGGTCCTGAAACCCGGTGGGTATTTTCTGTTCAACGTCTGGGATCGCATCGAGGAAAATGTGTTTGCCGATGATGTGACCAATGCGCTGGCAAGGATTTTTCCGGACGATCCGCCGCGCTTTCTGGCACGCACGCCACACGGCTATCACGATAAGGCATTGATCCGCAGTGAGCTGGAGGACGCCGGTTTCTCCCAAGTGGTGATCGAGACGCGAGCCGAACAAAGCCGCGCATCCTCGCCGCGCATCCCGGCCGTCGCCTATTGTCAGGGAACCGTTCTTCGCACCGAAATCGAGGCCCGGGATCCAGGAAAACTGGACGCCGCCACGGATTACGCTGCATCGGCGATTGCCGACAGGCATGGCAGCGGCGAGGTCGCCGCCAAAATCCAGGCACACATCGTCATGGCTGTGGTTTAGGTATCGGGAATTATCCGTACGCCACTTCGGGATGAAGCCGTCGAGCGGTTCAGCGTTCACTGCAATCGTTGACCCGCTCTGGCTCCGAGTTCTTACGCAATTCGGGACGGACAACCGCCATGCACTTTTCCTGGAATTGCTTTAGCTCTGTGTTCTTGCGCAATTCCGGACTGAAAACCGCTACGCACTTTTCCTGGAATTGCTTTTAGTCGTCGCCTTCGACGACCCGCAGCCTGAGCTGTCCGGTCTTTGAATCGGCGACGCGCGGACCGGAGTCGAGTTTTGCGGCCGGCGCCCGTGACGGCGTCTCCTGGCCGGCATCGCCATCGGCCTGCGCGCCGAACTCCAGCGCCTCGATCTTCTGGCCACGTTTGGTCACTTTCGAGGTCGAGACGAGGATATCGTCTATGTCCTTGGCAGATTGGCCGAAATGGACCTGCAGCTTGCGCACGCGCTCGTCGACACGCGCGACATCCTCCATCAGGCGGATCACTTCGCCCTGGATCAGATGCGCCTGTTCGCGCATGCGGGCATCCTTGAGGATCGCCTGGATGACCTGGATCGACAGCATCAGCAGGGACGGCGAAACGATGACGACGCGGGCGCGGTGCGCCTTGTGGACGATCGCCTCGAAATTCTCGTGGATCTCGGCGAATACCGATTCCGACGGCACGAACATGAAGGCTGTGTCCTGCGTCTCGCCCTGGATCAGGTATTTTTCCGATATATCGCGGACATGGATCTCGATATCGCGGCGGAAGGCCTGCGCCGCGACCTTCTGCAAATCGGCGCCATCGGCGGCGCGGATGGCATTCCACGCCTCCAGCGGAAATTTGGCATCGATGGCAAGCGACGGCGCGCCGTTCGGCATCTTCACCAGGCAGTCCGGCCGGCTGCCGTTCGACAGCGTCGCCTGGAATTCATAGGCGCCGTGCGGCAGGCCGTCGGCGACGATCGCCTCCATGCGCGACTGGCCGAAGGCGCCGCGCGTCTGCTTGTTGGAGAGGATGGCCTGCAACTGCACGACCTGGCCGGCGAGCGACTGGATATTGCCTTGCGCGGTGTCGATGACGGCCAGCCGCTCCTGCAGCTTCGCCAGGCTCTCATGCGTTGATTTGGTCTGCTCGGTCATGGTCTGGCCGAGGCGGCCGGTCATGGCGTCAAGCCTCTGGCCGATCGACTGCGTCAGCTCCGCCTGGCGCGCGCCGAACACTTCGGCGATGGCGCCCATGCGCCCCTGCATTTCGGCCTGGGCCTGCAATATGCCGGCCATGCGCGCCTCGGCGTCGCGGGCGTGGTCGGCGGCTTCTGCGGCGGCGACCGCGCGCGCCTTGGCCGACCGCCACAGCGCGACGACGAGCGCCACGAACAGGCCGAAAAACAGCAACGCGCTGAAGGCCAGCGCGTGGCTGAGCGTGATTGTCGAGGCGCCAAGCCGTGCGACGGGCTCCGAAAGGGTGGTGCTCAGGTCATTCATGTGGACAGCATAGCCGATTCGGCCTGATAGCACAGATCAAAACGTGAACGGGGCTCGGGCGCACCGGTTGACGCCATTCCTGCGAGGTCTTAGGTGGAACGCCATGCCGATCAAGCCGCTCATCATTCTTCCCGATCCGATCCTGCGCCAGGTCTCCAAGCCGGTGGAACGCGTCGACGCGCCCCTGCAAAAGCTGGCCGACGACATGCTGGCGACCATGTATGACGCGCCAGGCATCGGACTGGCGGCAATCCAGGTCGGCGAACCGCTGCGCATGCTGGTGATCGATCTGGCCAAGGAAGACGAAACGCCGGCGCCGCATGTCTTCATCAACCCAGAGATCCTGGATAGCGCCGATCAGCGCTCGGTCTACGAGGAAGGCTGCCTGTCGATCCCCGACTATTACGCCGAGGTTGAACGCCCGGCCTCCGTGCGGGTGAAATATCTCGACCGCGACGGCAAGCTGCAGGAGATGGAGGCCGAAGGGCTGATGGCGACCTGCCTGCAGCACGAGATCGACCACCTCAACGGCGTGCTGTTCATCGACCATATCTCGAAGCTGAAGCGCGATATGGTGGTGAAAAAGTTCAAGAAGCTCGCCAGGGACAAGGCGCCGGGCAAGTTGGTGGGATAGGGGGAAATGCCCCTTCGCGTCATCTTCATGGGCACACCGGAGTTCTCGGTGCCGACGCTGCGCGCCATCGCCGAAGCCGGGCATGAAATATCAGCCGTCTATACCCAGCCGCCGCGTGCCGCCGGACGGCGTGGGCTGGAGTTGACGCCGTCGCCGGTGCAGCGCGAGGCCGAGCGGCTGGGTATCGCGGTGCGTACGCCGACGTCCCTCAAGGGCGAGGCCGAGCAGGCCGCTTTCCGTGACCTGCGGGCCGATGTCGCGGTGGTCGTGGCCTATGGATTGCTGCTGCCGAAGGCGGTTCTGGAGGCGCCACGGCTTGGTTGCATCAACGGCCATGCATCGCTTCTGCCGCGCTGGCGGGGTGCCGCTCCCATACAGCGCGCCATCATGGCGGGCGACCTGGAAACCGGCATGATGGTGATGCGTATGGAAGAGGGTTTGGACACCGGACCGGTGGGATTGGTTGAAAAATGCGCCATCGACCCCGATATGACAGCCGGCGATCTGCATGATCGGTTGATGTGTGTCGGTGCTGCCCTGATGGTGGGAGCGCTGGCCCGGCTGGAAAAGAACACCCTTACATTTACCGCGCAAGCGGCGGAAGGGGTGACTTACGCCAGAAAAATCGATAAATCCGAGACGCGCATGGACTGGACTCGGCCGGCGGCCGAGGTCCACAACCACCTTCGTGGCCTGTCGCCCTTTCCCGGCGCCTGGTCCGAGATTGACATTGGCGGCCGCCCGGAGCGGCTGAAACTGCTTCGCTCGACGCTATCTGAAGGCGTATCGCTTTCGGAAGATTTGGGCGAGTCGGGAGGAATTCTCGATGACCGTCTGACGGTCGCCTGCGGGACAGGCGCGATCAGGCTGGTCGAAGTTCAACGGGCGGGCGGAAGGCCCGCCGCCGCGTCGGAATTCCTGCGCGGAGCCAAGATCGAAAAAGGAATGAAGTTCTCATGAGCATGATGTCGATACGCGCGGCGACGCCGCGGGATCGCGAGGCTATCCGCCTCGTCGAGGAACACGCTTTCGGCCAGCAGTCGGAAGCAGGGCTGGTCGATGCGCTGGTGACCGGCGGCGATGCCGTTGCCGAACTGGTGGCGGAAGAGGATGGCCAAGTTATCGGCCACATCCTGTTTTCGCGCCTGTTCGTCCAGAACGGCGGCAAGCGTTTCGCGGCCGTGGCGCTGGCGCCGCTGGCGGTGGAACCTTCGTTCCATGGCAGCGGCATTGGCGGCGCGCTGATCCGCGAGGCGCATATCCGGCTCAAGGATGCCGGCGAGACGCTGGCCGTCGTGCTGGGCGATCCGGCCTATTACGGCCGTTTCGGCTACAGCCACGCCCGCGCCGAGAAGTTCGAGAGCGAGTATCAGGGCGAGGCGCTGCAGGCGCTGGCCTGGGGTGACGCTCCGGAGGCCGGCAGGCTGGTCTACGCCCCGGCCTTCACCGCTCTCGCCGCATAGCGCAGTCCACCGTTTCACGGAAACGGCGAACTGCTCTGCGTTTTTGTTCAAACGCAATCCCGGACGGAAAACCGCTTCACACTTTTCCTGGAATTGCTCGAGGCGAGAGCTCTGGTCACAAATGCCGCGTTTTCGCCTCGACATCGAATATGACGGCAGCCGGTTTGCCGGCTGGCAGCACCAGGCCGATCAGCCTTCCGTGCAGCAGGCGATCGAGCAGGCGATCGAAAAATTTTGTGGCGAGGCAGTCCGGCTGCGCGCCGCAGGCCGTACCGATGCCGGCGTGCACGCCACCGCGCAGGTGGCGCATGCCGACCTCGCCAAGGCATGGCCTGGCGACAAGGTGCGCGATGCCGTCAACGCCCATCTGCAGGCCGCCGGCGCACGTGTCGCGATCCTGAGGGCGGTGGCCGTCTCGGACGATTTCGACGCGCGCTTCTCGGCCACCGGCCGTCACTATCTCTACCGCATCCTCAACCGGCGTGCGCCTTCGGCGCTGGAAAAGGGCAAGGTGTGGTGGGTGCCAAAGCAGCTTGATGCCGGCGCCATGCACGAAGCAGCGAAGATCCTGCTCGGGCGGCACGACTTCACCACCTTCCGCTCGACGCAGTGCCAGGCCAACAGCCCGGTCAGGACGCTGGAGCGGCTCGATGTGAGCCGGACGGGCGACCTGATCGAGGTGCGGGCCTCGGCGCGTTCCTTCCTGCACAACCAGGTGCGCTCCATGGTCGGCTCGCTCAAGCGGATCGGCGAGGGCGGTTGGACCGTCGGCGACCTCAAGGCGGCGCTCGAGGCACGCGACCGCGCCGCCTGCGGCCAGGTGGCGCCGCCCGACGGGCTTTTCCTGATCGGGGTCGACTACCCCAACCAGAGTCCGGAAGACTCTACCCCCGGTTGAGTCTGGAAGGCTCTCTCTCCCCGGGTATCGGAAGGCTTTACCCCCGGGTAAAGTCGGCTCTATCCTGGAACGAACCCCGACAAGCTCTGAGCACCGACATCGTCCGGTACGGTGATGCCAAGCAACATCTGCAGCCCGAACAGCACCAGCAGCGAGGCGGTGAACATGCCGACGAAAACGGCGGTGCCGACCGCCGCGCCCCTGCCGATCGTCGCATTGGTCATGCGCCAGGTCAGCACCATCGACAGGGAAAACAACAGCAGCGACACGAGGCTCGATACCTGGTTTGCCGACGACAGGAAAAGCCTGATCAGCGCCGAGGGCAGCATCAGCCAGGCGGTGATGGCCGAGGCCCAGTTGCTGGCGACGACATAATGGACGAAGCGGCCGCCAATGCCGGCACGCGGCGCGACCAGAGCGAGCGCGACCAGCGGCAGCACCCAGGAGCCTATATCGACCGTCGCCAGGCGCACCAGCATGCTGAAGCGACCCGCGAAGGCATCGGGATCACCGATCTCATTGGCGATGCCGACCCAGCCGACGATCAGCGCCGGTGTCGCGACAATGATGGCGAAGAAGGAATTCCAAAACCCGTCCGCCGACAGGTCGAGCAGTCGCAGGCCATCGGCCTTGCCGAGCATCAGCCGCCAGGCACCGGTCAGCGAAGCTTGGGTTTCGTCCGCTGAAAGCATGCTCAGCCCTGCCCGAACCAGTCTTCAATAAAGCGTTGGTAGATTTGGGTCAGCGTTTCGAGATCGGCAATGGCGACGCGCTCGTCGACCATATGCATAGTCTTGCCGACCAGGCCGAACTCGACCACCGGGCAATAATCCTTGATGAAGCGCGCATCCGATGTGCCGCCCGAGGTGGACAGTGCCGGTTCCTTGCCGACCACAGCCTTGACCGAGCCGCGCAGCGTTTCGACCAGCCTGTCGTCGCGGGTCAGGAAGACATGGCTCGGCCGGTCGCGCCAGACAAGATCGTAGTCGACCGGCGTCTTCTTGCCTGACCGATACTTCTTGCGCTTGGCAGCCTGATCGAGGCGGTTGTGGATTTCGGCCTGGACGGTCTCGGCCGTCCAGGTGTCGTTGAAACGGATGTTGAAGGTCGCTGTCGCTTTGGCCGGGATGACATTGGTGGCCGGGTTGCCGACATCGATGGAGGTGACTTCAAGATTGGTCGGCTGGAAATCCCTGGTCCCCTTGTCGAAGACAGGGTGCAGCAAGGCGTCGACCAGGCTCATGAGCCCACGCACCGGATTGTCGGCAAGCTGCGGATAGGCGGCGTGGCCCTGGCGGCCGTTGACTGTTATGGCGCCGGACAGCGAGCCACGCCGGCCGATCTTGATCATGTCGCCCAGGGTATCGGGATTGGTCGGCTCGCCGATGATCGAGGCGTCCCATGTCTCGCCCCTGGAAGCGGCCCATTCGAGCAGCTTGACCGTGCCGTTGATGGCGGGCCCTTCCTCGTCGCCGGTGATCAGCAGCGAGACCGAGCCCTTAAGGCCGCCATTTGTCTCGACATGACGCGCCACGGCGGCGATGAAACAGGCGATGCCGCCCTTCATGTCGACCGCGCCACGGCCAAACATCTCGCCATTGGCGATTTCGGCGCCGAAAGGCGGATGCGTCCAGGCGGCTTCGTCGCCGACCGGCACGACGTCGGTATGGCCGGCGAACATCAGATGCGGGCCGTTGCCGGACCGCCTTGCATAGAGGTTCTCGATGTCGGGCGTGCCGTCCTCGGAGAACACCGGCCGATCGACCGCGAAGCCGAGCGGCTTCAGCATCATCTCCACCGCGGTCAGCGCACCGCCTTCGGCTGGCGTCACCGAAGCGCAACGGATAAGGGCGGCGAGGTTTGTGGCGGGATCGGTCGGCAGCGTCATGGCAAAAGCGATAGTCGAAAGCTGAGGGCCTGTCACGGCCAGACATAGGGGCCAGCCCAATGCCCGACGATACCGCCAACATTATGGTATTCACGTCGTATCGTTACCGGCAGGCGCGGAGCGGCAGGATGGCAAGTGGGGAAAAATGGATCGTCGTCGCCGGCGCGGGCAGCGTCGGCTGCTACGCCGGAGGCTGCCTGGCGCTTGCCGGGCGTCAGGTTGTCCTGCTCGCCCGGCCACGCATCGAGGCAGCGTTGCGGCAGGGCGGATTGCGCATCAGCGACCTTGAAGGCCGCGATCGCCTGGTCAAGCCGGAGGCGCTTGGAATCACCGCCGATCCCGCCGCCGCCCTGCCGCAGGCGGACGTGATCCTGGTCACGGTCAAAAGCGGCGCGACGCAGGAGATGGCAGCCCTCATCAGGGCGCATGCTCGCCCAGATGCCATCGTGGTCAGCCTGCAGAACGGCGTCGACAATGCCGACAGGCTGCGCGCCGGGCCTGCCCAGCGGACGGTGCTGGCCGGGATGGTGCCGTTCAATGTCGTGCAATCGCCCGATGGCGAACTGCCGCTCGAGGTGCGCCGCGCCAGCGACGGCAAGGTGATGATCGAGGACGGTGCCGGTCTTGCCGGTCTTCTCGATGTCGAAGGGTTTACCGTTGAAGCCCGTGGCGACATCAAGGCCGTGCTGTGGGGCAAGCTTTTGATGAACCTGAACAACGCGCTGGTGGCACTGTCGGGTCTGCCACTGGCAAGCGAGCTCGCCGATCGCCGCTGGCGGCTGATTCTGGCCAGCCAGATCGACGAGGCGCTGCGGGCGATGAGAGCCTGCGGCATCGAGCCGGCGCGGATCGCCGGCTTGCGGCCGGCGCTTTTGCCCATGGTGCTGAGGCTGCCGGACTGGCTGTTCAAACTGCTGGCGCGGCGGATGCTGGCGATCGACCCGCAAGCGCGGTCGTCGATGTGGGATGACCTGCAACGCGGCCGTCCGACGGAGATCGACGACCTGCAGGGCGCCATCCTGCGTCTGGCTGAAAAGGCCGGCACGCCGGCGCCGGTAGTCGAGCGGGTCATCGCTTTGGTACACGAAGCGGAAACCGGCGTGCGCGGCTCGCCGGGCCTGGCGCCGGAGCTGGTCAGCGCGGCAGCTGGCGGCCGTCGATCAAGGTGATCTTCTGCCAGATCTTGCGCGACAGGTTCGAGCTCAGATTCTCGATGTCGTTGACGCCGTCGATGACCACGTCGTCGTTGACCGACTGCGCAAACAGGGCGGCGACCTTGCCGGTGATCGACAGCATCTCCGAGCAATAGTCGAGATAACGCGCCAGGTCGGCGGCGATGGTGAGACGGCGAGTCGGGGAGTGAGCGGTCGGCTTGAAACTGGCCGAAAGCGTCGCCGGATCCTTGGTCAGCTGATGCATGTCGATGACGTGGATCAGCGAGCGCAGGCCATGCAGCTGGCGAAAGACCTTCTTGCGCTTGATGCGCTCCTCGGTGCGGATCAAGGCCAGAAAACCAAGCACGGCGAGGATGACGGTGTTGATCGAGGCCTCGATGCCTTGCATGGATTGCACGGCATCGTCGGTTCCGGAAATGCGGTCCAGCGGCAGGATGGTGCCGACAAACAGGAAGATCAGCACGCCGGCGATGAAGGCTGCGACAATGAGGCCGCGCAGCCACCAGATCGGTTGCTCGAGCGCCTTTGCCGCCTTGGCCAGATCGCGCGACAACGACACCAGTTCGGCAGCGACGCAGCGCAAGCCCGCTTCAGGGAACCGGTCGGCGATGCGGCCTTCCAGGCGTTCGGCGGTCTCGACGATCAGTTTCGGATCAAGCGTGCGGTAGCGCATGGCGAGATATCCGACCCCTCATCAATCGGGCCTCAGGGTTGAGCCGGCTCGTTGGTGCGCAGACCATAGCGGTTAGGCCCAGGCTGCCCTGGAAACAGGCACAACACAAGGAAGGCGACAATCGAGACGACCGGCACGAACAGGATCAGCGCGGCAATGCCTGGCTTGTCGAGGTCGTGCAGCCGCTTTACCGCCAACGCGATGTTCGACCACAGCGAGGCGACGAAGGCGATGAAGAAGATGAACGACCACATGTTGCTCTCGGCCGAACCTTCCGGCACCAGCGTGAAGCGGTACAGCGGGAAGGCCTGGATGATGGCGACGAGCAATCCGCCGAGGAAATAGGCCGCGCGGCTGACGCGGCCCGACGTCTTGAAGAAGAGCCAGGTGAGATCTGATCTGTCAGGCAAGCGGGTCCGGTCCATATTGATTGACACCCCTGGTGCCTTCGAGGATGCCGAGCTCGACCAGCAGCCAGATGCCGCCGATGACGGGTACGAAGCCGATCAGCGTCCACCAGCCCGACTTGTTGCGGTCGTGCCAGCGTTTTGCATAGAGAGCAATCGCGAAATAGATCGATGCCAGCGCGACCAGGATGCCGATGATGCCGATCTGGGCACCACTGGCCGTCGTGAAGCGCGTGCCCAGGATAGCATCGAGAATGAAGGCTATGATGGCGATCACCAAGAATATGCCGATGCCGGCCCAGAATTTGCCCCGGTTGATGCGACCCTCGAAACTTGTCAGCAGATATTTCCAGTCCATGTCACCCCTCCATGTTGACCCAGCGCGACCCATTGCCGCGCCGGCGGAAGGTGCGCCCGCTTCGCGGAAAGATCAATCGCGCAGCAGCTCGTTGATCGAGGTCTTGGAGCGGGTCTTGGCATCGACGCGCTTAACGATGACGGCACAGTAGAGGCTCGGGCCAGGCTCGCCAGTGGGCAACGGCTTGCCCGGCATCGAGCCAGCGACGATCACGGAATTCGGCGGCACCTCGCCGTAGAAGACCTCGCCGGTGGCGCGGTCGACGATCTTGGTCGACTGGCCGATGAAGACGCCCATGCCAAGCACCGAGCCTTCGCGCACGATGCAGCCCTCGACGACCTCGGAACGCGCGCCGATGAAGCAATTGTCCTCGATGATGGTCGGGCCGGCCTGCATCGGCTCCAGCACGCCGCCGATGCCGACGCCGCCCGAAAGGTGGACGTTCTTGCCGATCTGGGCGCAGGAGCCGACGGAGGCCCAGGTGTCGACCATGGTGCCGCTGTCGACATAGGCGCCGACATTGACGAAGGACGGCATCAGCACGGCGCCCGGGGCGACGTAGGCGGAACGGCGCACGATCGACGACGGCACGGCGCGGAAGCCCGCCTTCTCGAAATCGACGGCGCCCCAGCCGTCGAACTTGGACGGCACCTTGTCCCACCAGACGGCCTGGCCCGGACCACCGTTGATGATCTCCATCGGGTTGAGCCGGAAGGAGAGCAGCACGGCCTTCTTCAGCCACTGGTTGACGTGCCACTTGCCGTCGGCCTGCCGCTCGGCGACGCGGGCGGTGCCGCGGTCGAGCAGGTCGAGAGCCGACTGGATGGCGTCGCGCGTCTCGCCGCGTGTCGCCGTGGAAATGGCGTCGCGTTCCTCGAAGGCCTTGTCGATGGTCTTTTCGAGGCTCGCCAGATCAGGCTTCGACATGATTCCGCTCCATTACCAAGCTGTTAAGGGGCTGCGCCTTAACCTGTTTAAAAGTCGCGCGGACCCTATGTTAAGGCTCAATGAGGGTCAATCGTGGCTGCGTCACGGGACGACGCAAGTAAAGGAATGGACGGGTGGATTCGATGACTCCCATGGAAAAGGCGGGATGGACGCCGCTGCCGCATTCAGACGAGGATCTGGAGCGGTCGAAAAGCGTGCCGGACACGCCGCAGACGCGGGCCGAAACCTACCGCCTGGCCTGGAACGATCCCGACTTCATGACGCGGCGCGAACTGCGCGCGGTCAGGCTGCAACTGGAACTGCTGAAACCCGAAATGATCCTGGCCGAGCGCGGCATCCGCTCGACGGTGATCCTGTTCGGCGGCGCGCGCCTGCCGGAGCCCGGTGGCGAAGCCTGGGCGGCCAAGAACGAGACGCAGAAGAAGAACCTCGAGGAAAACAGCAAATATTACGAGGAGGCGCGCAAATTCGCCCGCCTGTGCTCGCAGCAGTCGGCCACATCGTACTACCGCGAATATGTCGTGGTGACCGGCGGTGGTCCCGGGGTGATGGAAGCGGGAAACCGTGGCGCCGACGATGTCGGCGCGCCGTCGATCGGGCTCAACATCGTCTTGCCGCACGAGCAGGCGCCGAACGCCTATGTGACGCCGGAGCTCTGTTTCAACTTCCACTATTTCGCCGTCCGCAAGATGCACTTCGTCATGCGCGCCAAGGCGGTGGCGGTGTTTCCGGGCGGCTTCGGCACGATGGACGAATTCTTCGAGACGCTGACCCTGATCCAGACCGGACGCATGGAGCGCGTGCCGGTGATCCTGTTCGGCAAGTCGTTCTGGAAACGGGCGATCAACCTCGACTTCCTCGCCGAGCAAGGCACGATCAGCCCCGGCGACCAGGACATCATCGATTTCGTCGACACCGCCGACGAGGCCTGGGGCATCATCAGCCGCTTCTACAAGTTAGGGGAATGAGGCAGTAGGCAGTAGGGGAAATTGACCTCGAAAGCAGAGAGCGCTCGGTTCCCTACTGCCCTACTGCCCTACCCCCGCGACAATACCTGTCAGGAACCCGGCCAGGTCGTCGGTGACGAAATCGACGTCGTCTTCCTGCGCCGGGTCGCGTTCCCAGATCTCGGAAAAGGTCGGCTCGAAATTGCGCGGCACCACCAGCACCGTTGTCATGCCCAGCGACTTCGGCACGGCCAGGTTGCGAGCCAGGTCCTCGAACATCACCGCATTGTGTCCGGTGACGGCGTGCAGTTCGGCGAACTTTTCGTAGGTCTGGCGGGCGGGTTTGGGATTGAGGTCGGCCGCGACGATATCGAAGATGTCGTCGAAATGATCGAGAATGCCGAGCTGGCGGGCGGTGCGTTCGGCGTGCTTGCGGTCGCCATTGGTGAAGATGAACTTACGGCCCGGAAGCTGGCGGATGGCGGTGCCCAGGACGGGGTCGGGCACCAGCCATGAATAGTCGATGTCATGGACCTTCTCGAGGAAATCGTCGGGATCGATGCCGTGGCGCGTCATCAACCCGTTCAGCGTCGTGCCATATTCGAGATAGAGTTCCTTCTGCAGCTTGCGCGCCTCCTCGCGCGGCAGCGCCAGCAATTCCCCGATATAGGCGGTCATCTTGACGTCGATCTGCGAGAACAGATTCGAATGATGCGGATAAAGCGTGTTATCGAGGTCGAACACCCAATCGGTGACATGAGCGAAGCGGGCGGGATCAGGGAGCGTGGTCATGCGCTCCTTATGGCATGAAACGGGAATTCTGGAAGGAACTTTATCCACAACTTCCGCGCGCCGACAGCGGTGGAAATAGCCCACCCTTTCAAATTTTAAGCAACCGGGAAAGGTGGCCTTCAGGGCTTGCTGGCACAGAGACAGTCCTGTGGGAGCTCGCGATGAACAGCATCATTCTGAAATCCGCCGCCGTCGCTTTTGCCTCCGTCGCCGCCTCCCTCCTGCTGACGCTGATCATCGTTCCGGCCATGGGTTTCCCGATCAACCGGACGATCTGGCTGACCTCGACGCTCTGTCCGCTTGTGCTTGCATGGGTGGCCTGCGCCAGCACCTTCTGGCAGAGTGACCGACTGCACAACGCGCACCGCGAACTCGCCCGCGCTCATGCTCAACTGGCCGCGGCGCACCGCCGCCTGGAGGAAAAGGCGAGCCGCGACGACATGACCGGCATGCTCAACCGGGAAAGCTTCTTTGCCGCGCTGGATGGGTCCAGGCGCAAGTCCGACCGCGGCGCGCTGCTGATCATCGACGCTGACCATTTCAAGACGATCAACGACAATTTCGGCCACCTGACCGGCGACGACGCGCTGCTGCTGATCGCCGGCGCCATCGAGCGCGGCGTGCGCAGCGGCGACGTGCTCGGCCGCATCGGCGGGGAGGAGTTCGGCGCTTATCTTGTCGGAGCCACCGAGCAGGAGGCCAAGCGCGTTGCCGAGCGCATCCGCCGCGAGGTCGAGCTGATCCGCTTCCGGCCTGTCGATGAACGGACCATTCCGTTGACCGTCAGCATCGGCGGCACCGTCTGCGGCGAGGATGTCAACGTATCGGAGCTGATGCGCGCCGCGGACCGGCGCCTCTACCAGGCCAAGCACCGCGGCCGCAACCTGACGATCCTCGATACGGACATTTCCGAGGCCGCGTGAGTTGGCCGCCTGGCACACCGACCCGTTAAGGATTCTCCAACCCTGTTTGCAGCACTGGAACGCCGCGCGCTTGTCGAAGACCTGAAGCTGTTCGGCACGACACTCATCGAAAAGAATCTGGGCCGCGTTCGTCTCATGGATTGGATCGCCAACGGCGAGGATTATCCGACGAGGAGACGGCGGGGCACCATCACATGGGTGGTACGCGCATGGGCACCGACATAACCAGGAGCGTCGTGGACACCGACTGCAAGGTGCACGGCATGGACAACCTCTATGTCGGCGGCTCCTCGGTGTTCTGCACATCGGGTCAAGCCAACCCGACGACAACGATCACCGCGACGGTCTGCCGGCTGGAGGACCATTTGCGCAAGGTGGTCTCCGTCTGAGTGGCCAGGGACTTCCGCGCCCGCGACGGGCGCGGTTGCCGGTCAGGTCAACTGTTTGTCGAGCGCTGTCAGGTCGGCGCGGTGATGCAAAAGCGCCGGGGCGCCTATGCCCGCCGCTCGGACCTGCCGAAACGCCGTTCCAGATAGGCCTGGCCGAATTCCAGCGCGATCGAGAGCATCCAGTAGATCATCGAGGCGGTGATCAGCATCTCGATATGGCGGAACTCCGTCTGGCCCATCGTGCGGGCGAGATACATGATCTCCCAGACGCCGACGACGGATACGAGCGAGGAATCCTTCAGCATGGCGATGAATTGATTGCCGGTGGGCGGAATGATGACGCGCATGGCCTGCGGCAGGATGACCAGCGCCATGGTCTGACCCGGGCTCAGGCCGAGCGCTGTGGCGCCTTCGCTTTGTCCGCGAGGGATGCTTTCGATGCCGGCGCGGAAGATCTCGGTCATATAGGCGCCATAACACAACGACAGCGCCAGGATGCCGGCCGGCACCGCGCCGATCACATAGCCGACCTGCGGCAGGCCGAGATAAATGATGTAGATCTGCATCAGCAGCGGCAGGCCCCGAAACAGCGACGTGTAGAAGGTCGCCAACCCGAACACGAGGCCGTTGCCGGTCAGCTTGGCGATGGCGCCGATAAGCGCGATAGTCGTCGCAATCAGGATCGAGATTGCCGAGATGTAAAGCGTCGTGGCGACACCCTGTGTAATCAGGAAGCCGACCTTCCTGGCGATAAAGGCGAAGGAGAGGTCGAAGGAATAGAAGAACAGCATCAGCAGCGCGAACAGCTCGATCCAGACGCCGGCGATCTGCTGGCGTCGCGGCAGGAGCAGCAGCAGCTTGCAATTCACCAACACCAGGAGCGCGATCAACACGGCGGAAAGCGCGCGCGACAGGGCCGGGTTGGCCTGCAACCAGTCGGATGCAACCGGCATCAACGAGCCGATCCAGCTCGACTTGATGCCCATGGTGTAGAGGGCTGCTGCCAGCAGCGCCGGAACAAGCGCGGCCGCCGCACGGCGGGCGATTCCTGGGTTGAAGAGCATCAGCCTGCCGATCATGCCGCCACCTTGTCTTTGGCGCTGGCGCGGCGTTCCCGCCACCAGTCCTGCGCCTGCAATTTCCAGTAGGTGACCTGCGCGGCGGCCAGGCCAGCGGGGCCGCCTGCCCAGCTCAGTCCGAACGGCGCGAACTGCCGGTACCGGTCCGAAACGCCCAGAATGCCTTCGGCGACGAGTTTTCCGGCAATCGCCGTGGTGTTGAGGCCATGACCACCGAAAGCGGTGCAGTACCAGACACCCGGCTGCAGTTCTCCGATCTGGGGCAGCAGATGCCGGGCATAGGACATCAATCCGGACCAGGCCAATTCGGTCTTGAGGCCGGCGAGCTGCGGGTAGGTGCCGACCATCTCCCGGCGCAGTTCGCGCGCCAACGCGTCGGCGGAAGCGGCGCGCGTGGTGATGCGCCCGCCCCACAAAAGGCGATTGCCGCTCTCGACCAGACGGTAATAGTCGCCGGCCCGCCTGTTGTCGCCGACGGCATCCGTCGTGGCGACGGCCTGAGCAATGAGACGGGGAGCCGCCTCGGAGACCATCACATAGGTCGCGATGGGCAGAAAGGCGCGGTACAGCTGGCCGAATACCGGGCCGGTGTAGCCGCCGGTTGCCAGCACGACATGGGACGCCCGAACCGTGCCCTGTCTCGTGCGGAGCATCTTTCGCGTGCCGGACAGGTCGCATTGCACGACCTGTGAACTCTCATGGATCGTGCCTCCCAGGCGCTCGATCTCGTCGGCCAGGGAGCGCAGATAGTTGAGCGGGTGGATGTGAAAGGCGTTCGGGTCGCGCAGGCCCTGGTGGTAGCGAGCCGATTTCAGCACCGAGCGGACGGCTTCCGTGCGCAGATATTGAAGCTCGTAGCCGTGGTCGCGTGCCATCTGCTCGGCATAGGCCTTCAGCGCATCGCCGTCGTCGTAACGCAGAACGCTGAGCAAGCCGGCGCGCGGCATGGCGGCGGTTATTGCGAGCGCCTCGATGGTGTCGCGCACGAATTCGACGCCCTCGATCGACAGGCGGTGCAGTCCGCGCGCCGCCTCCTCGCCGACACGCGCGGCAATGGCCTGGCCGCCGGTGGCGAAGCCGGGCGTGACGAAACCGCCATTGCGGCCGGAAGCGCCGAAACCGACAGACTGGGCTTCCAGCACGGCGACATGCAGTCCGGCGCGCGCCAGCTGAAGCGCCGTCGTCAGACCGGCCAGTCCCGCACCGACGACGGCCACGTCACATTGCGCCTCGCCCTGGAGGGGAGGCCTCGTCTTGCGGTCGGCCGCGGTGCGGGCATAGTAAGTGTCGGGATAGGCCATCGGCGACTTTGCGGGTAAGTGGCAGTGCATTTGGCGGGGTGACGCCCGCCGGCCGCCAGACGGCAGCCGGCGGATTTATCTCACTTGGCGCTGTAGTCCTTGCCGTACCACTTCGTGGTCAGCGCGGCGAGCGTGCCGTCCGTCTTCAACTCGGCGATGACGCCCGCGACCTTTGCCGTCCACTGGGGGTCGTTCTTCTCGGCGATGACGACGAGCGGTTCGCGGAAAGCGTACTCGCCTTCCAGGATCTTCACGGGATAGCCATTCTTGATGGCATTCTGCGCCGTCTGTTCCGGCGCGATCACGGCATTCAGGCGCACGCCGTCGCCAAGCCGCAGATCATCGAAGGGCAGCATGGAATCGGCGAAGGTGCGGATCTCGCCAGGTTCGAGCTTGTATTCGACGGGAGGCAGGCCGGGAGCATCGATTTCGAGCTTGCGGCGGATGAAGTCCTCCGAGGTGGTCGCCGTCTCGACACCGATCACCTCGCCGTTGAGATCGGCGACCGACTTGGCGTTGCTGTCCTTGTGCACGACATAGACATAGGGGCTATAATAATAAATCCCGACAAAATCAATCACCTTGGAACGGGCCTTGGTCGGCGTGACCGATCCGACCCCGAGGTCGTAACGTCCCTGCCAGCGTCCGCCGGTCAGCGTCGCCCAGTCGGGCGTTTCGAACGAGACCTCGACACCGAGCCGCTTGCCGATCTCGCGCGAGACATCGATGTCGAAACCGGCGAGCTCGTTGCTGTCGTTGAGGAAGCTCTGCGGCGGCCAAGCCGCGTTGGTGGCAACGACCATCGCCTTCTTGGACATGACGCGGTCCAAGGTTTCTCCGGCCATGGCTGTCGTCGCGATCGCGACTGTCGCGGCGGCAAGAACGGCGAATTCGAGCAGCTTTTTCAAAGTTATCCCTCCCTCGTGTTTGAAACTGACATGATGCGTGACGGGCGTCGGACCTCAGTGCTTTCGGCCACAAGGTCAACGCGGATCAGGTTTCGATTGTGCCCACCACAGCCGAAACTGATTCCCTCCGATGGACCGGCGTTTGTTACGTTTGACAGTCGGGTCGCAAAAAGCAGGGTTCTACCCGGCGAAATGCCGGATAGTGGCGATCGTGCAGTCATTGCGTGCCTCGAGGCGGCATAGTGCCGGATGCCGTGCCCGGCACCGCCGGCGCGAGGATTGTCGTCGGGCCGGTTCAGCCGATAGGATCGTGCGGACCGATTTGACCGTTCCAGCGCCGACCGTGCGAGAGGATTTGATTGTGGAATTGACCGAGAAGGACCGCCAGTTGCTCGCGCTGATGCAAAAGAACGCACGTGAGCCGGTCGCATCGTTGGCACGTCAGCTCGGCGTATCCAGGACGGCGCTGCAGGAGCGGATACAGAAACTCGAGGCGGGCGGCATCATCGAAGGCTATGCCGTGCGACTGACCAAGGCGGCGGCCCAGAATTCCGTCCACTGTTTCACCTTCGCCGCGCTGAACAACAAGAGCTATCCTGACGTCTCCAGAAGGATCAGGGCGATGCCATCGATCCAGGCGGTCTATGCCATAACCGGCGAATGGGACCTGATCATCCACCTTGCCGCCGACACGCTCGAGAAGCTGAACCGGGAGGTCAATGCCGTGAATGAAATCAACGGCGTCGTTAAAACCGCTTCCCATGTGGTGATGGAAACGAAGTTCAATCGCAACATCTACGCATTGTAAGACAGACGGGGTAAGATGGGCGTCGCGCCGACTGTGCCAAACACCGGCGCCGCCGAAGCCTCCAAGAAGCCGTCCGCGGCATACCGGCGGCCGAGAGAAGGATTGGCCAACCGGAAATTGTGCCGCCGTGAATGTCCACCTCGGCCGGTCAGATTCGGCCCAGGAACTATACCGTCGCCGGGTCGAGTGCGGGCTCGCCCGTGCGGCGCGCGACGATCGCCCCGAAATCCGCGGTCTGGAAGGCGTCGCGCAAAACGTCGAAGGACGGCAGCACGAAATAGGCGCGCTGGAATTTGTCGATTTCGTAGCCGGTGCGCATCACCGTTTCGAGATCGAAGGGCACATGATGGGCACCCTTGCTGTCGACAGCGAACTGCAATTCGGTAAAGGACGACATCAGGCCGGCGCCAAAGGCCTTCAGCGGCTGGCCAGCCTCCTGGATCAGGCCGTATTCGGCCGTGTACCAGTAGAGCCGGGTGATCATTTCGTCGCCGCCGAGCGCGATGATGTCGCCAGCCTTCTTGCCATACATCTGCATGAAGTCGGCGAACACCGGCTGCGACAGCACCGGCACGTGGCCAAAGAAATCATGGAACATGTCGGGCTCGACGATGTAGTCGAGCTCCTGCCTGGTGCGCAGCCAGTTGGTGACCGGGAAGCGGCGATTGGCGAGATGATCAAAGAAGGGCGCGGCCGGAATGAGCCCCGGCACGGCGACGATCTCCCAGCCCGTGAGCTTGCGCAGCTTGGCGCTGACGTCCTCGAAATCGGGGATGCGGTCGAGCAGGCCGAGCTTCTCGACGCCGTCGAGGTAGGAGTGGTGGGCGAGCTTGCGCGTCAGTTCGGTCTGGCGGTCGCACAGCGTGCGCCA
Organism: Mesorhizobium sp. B2-4-12; assembly: GCF_006441575.1. NCBI lineage: Bacteria > Pseudomonadati > Pseudomonadota > Alphaproteobacteria > Hyphomicrobiales > Phyllobacteriaceae > Mesorhizobium > Mesorhizobium sp. B2-4-12. The sequence continues at coordinate 46,086 of NZ_VFVC01000016.1, read as the reverse complement.
CACCGCCTGTTCCTCGGCGCTGTAGTCATAACCCTGCGCCACGGTGAAATCGGCACGGCAGACCGAATAGTCGCCGCGCAACCCCTGCGCCGCGCACTCGCGGGCATATTCGGCAACGCTCATCGTCGTCATGGGTTTTTCTCCTCACAAATCATGAATGGCGAACGTGCCCGGAGATTAATGGCATTTCCTGAGGTAAATCGGTTTTGATGATGGATCGAACGGCGTATTCTGGATAATATTCACTCAACGATCGCCTATAAGGAGTGAAAATGCCTCAATTCGATGATTTCGAGATCAAGATGCTCGATGTCCTGCAACGCGACGGCCGCAAGCCCGTCTCCGAGCTGGCGCAGGAAATCGGCCTGTCGACGACGCCGTGCGCGCGGCGTTTCGAGGCGCTGCGGGACGCCGGCATCATCAAGGGCTTCGCTGCGGTGATCAGCCGGCGCGCGGTCGGCCTGATGGTCGAGGTGTTCATCCAGGTGCGCCTGGTCAGCCACAGCGACGGATCGCCCGAGAGCTTCATTGCCGCGGTCCAGCGCATGGACGAGGTGTCGTCGTGCTGGACGATGACCGGCGATCATGACTTCCTGCTGCATGTCATGGTGCCGTCGGTCGACGACCTTAACGCCTTCGTCATGCACCGGCTGATGCGGCTCGACGGCGTGCGCGACGTCCACACGCAACTGGTGCTGCAGAACATCAAGGAACCCGGCCACGTGCCGCTCGGGCATCTGAAGCGCTGACGCCGCTTCCGGCTTTTTGCGGAAAAGCTGCACGCAAACTGCTGGGATCGGCCCATTCGGCGCCCGGCGCGCCGGCCAGCATGAACGGACCAGCCACCGAGGAGGTCCGTCATGAAAATCGTCCTGATCAACCCACCGCACACCGCCATCGGCAGCCGCGTGCCGGACGACCATCTGCCGCCGCTCGGCCTGCTGGCGATCGGCGGTCCGTTGATCGATGCCGGTCATGACGTGCGGCTCGTCGATGCCGAATTCGGGCCGATGCCGCTCGATATGGCGGTGCGCGACGCGCTGGATGACCACCCCGACTTCGTCCTGATCGGCCATTCCGGATCGACCTCGGCGCACCCGACCGCCCTACTGATCGCCGGGATGATCAAGCAGCGCGAACCCGCCACCATCATCATCTATGGCGGCGTCTTCCCGACCTATCATTGGCGCGACATACTGTCGGCGACCGACGTCTTCGACTTCATCGTGCGCGGCGAGGGCGAGGCCACCGCTGTGGCGCTGGTCGAGGCGCTGGAAATGCACCAGCCGCCGGCAAGCGTGGCCGGTATTGCCTTTCGCGATGATCTGCGCCGGCCCGTCGCGACACAACCGGCGATGACGATCACCGAGCTCGACGCCTACCGCGTGGGCTGGGAGCTGATCGAACACCCCAAGTACAGCTATTGGGGCGGCAAGCGCGCCGTGGTCATGCAGTTTTCGCGCGGCTGCCCGCATCTGTGCAACTATTGCGGCCAGCGCGGCTTCTGGACCCGCTGGCGGCATCGCGACCCCGTGAAGTTCGCCGGGGAGATCGCCTGGCTGCACCGCGAGCACGGCGTCGAACTGATCAATCTGGCCGACGAGAATCCGACGGTTTCGAAGAAGGCCTGGCGCGCGTTTCTGGATGCGATGATTGCTGAGAACGTGCCGGTGCTGATCGTCGGCTCGACCCGTGCCGACGACATCGTGCGCGACGCCGACATCCTGCACCTGTACCGCAAGGCCGGCGTCATCCGCTGGCTGCTCGGCATGGAAAACACCGACGAGAAAACACTGCAACTGATCCGCAAGGGCGGCAACACCTCATCCGACCGCGAGGCGATAAGGCTGCTGCGGAAACACGACATCCTGTCGATGGCAACCTGGGTGGCCGGCTTCGAGGACGAGGGCTTCCGCGACCTCTGGCGCGGCTTTCGCCAGCTCATCGCCTATGACCCCGACCAGATCCAGGCGCTTTACGTGACGCCGCACCGCTGGACGCCGTTCTTCAGGATCGCCGGGGATCGCAAGGTGATCCAGCTGGATACGCGGCTGTGGGATTACAAGCACCAGGTGCTGCGGATGACGCGACTGAAGCCATGGATGCTTTTCTTCAGCGTCAAACTGATCGAGCTCGCGGTGCAGTCGCGGCCCAAGGCGCTGGCACGCATCCTCTTCCATAGGGATCCCGAGCAGCGGCACTCGATGCGCTGGTATACGAAGATGGGCCGGCGCGTGTGGTTCCGGGAGGTCTGGGGGTTTCTGGTGACGGACCGCCGGACGAAGGATGGTCCGACACTCGCCGCGTTCTGGGGCGCGCCGCAGGATGGCGAGGAAGAATCAATGGCAGTTCGGCGACCAGCGCGAAAAGTGGCGGCACCTGTCGTTGCGCAGTCGCGCAGCGCTTGAGCGGTGCCTCTTCCGCGTTCTGCCGCCGGAGGCCGAACCGATACTGGCAGTCGACGGGCAACGCGCTAACTCTGCAATTGGGCCGCTGGCTACCGGCAGGAGAAAGCGATGAACCTTGTCACGCACAAGAAGATGAAGGGTGACCGGCTGATGCCTTGGGGAAAAGGCACCGTCGTGACGGGAGCCAAGGGGTATGTCTTTCTTGCCGGCAATACGGGCACTGCCGAAAATTACGATCCGGCCAGTGGCAAGGGCGGCGCCGTTGGTGACGCAGCGGCGCAATGGCGCTCCATTCTGACGAACATCAAATCAGATCTGGAAGAGCTCGGCAGTTCGCTCGAACACCTCATCAAGATCACCCAATACGTCACGGGCCCATTCCCCAACGGAGGTGCCCTCAGCTCGCCAAATTTTCGGTTGGACGTGATGGATGAATTTTTCGCCGAGCACTGTCCCAAGCATTGCAGCTACAACAATCCGCCGCCGTCGGAGGTGATCGGAGTCGCCGCACTCGCCCATCCCGACCTCGTCGTCGAAATCGTGGTGGTCGCGGCCCTGCCGGATTAGGCGCGTGTCAGCCAGCGCTGTCGCCGCACCACCTCAGGGCACGATCAGCGTGCCGGCGCCGTGCTCGGTGAAGAGTTCGAGCAGCACGGAATGCGCGGTCTTGCCGTTGAGGATGACGACGCCCTCGACACCGCGCTCGATCGCTTCGATGCAGGTCTCGACCTTGGGGATCATGCCGCCGGAGACCGTGCCGTCCTTGATCAGCGCCCTGGCCTCGGCGACGGTCAGCTCGTCGATCAGCTTCTTGTTCTTGTCGAGCACGCCGGGCACGTCGGTCAGGAACAGCAGGCGCGAAGCCTTGCAGGCGCCCGCGATGGCGCCGGCGAAAGTGTCGGCATTGATGTTGTAGGTGTGGCCGTCGCGGCCGGGCGCCACCGGCGCCAGCACCGGGATCATTTCGGAGCGCGCCAGAAGGTCGAGCAGAGTGCGGTCGACTTCGACCGGCTCGCCGACGAAACCGAGATCGAGCACCCGCTCGATGTTGGAGTCCGGGTCGATCATGGTCTTGCGCGCCTTTTCGGCGAACACCATGTTGCCGTCCTTACCGCACAGGCCGATCGCCCATTCGCCCTCGGCGTTGATCAGGGCGACGATTTCCTTGTTGATCGAGCCGGCCAGCACCATTTCGACGATCTCGACCGTCTTCTGGTCGGTGACGCGCAGGCCGCCCTCGAATTTGGATTCGATGCCCATCTTGGTCAGCATGGCGCCGATCTGCGGCCCGCCGCCATGGACGACGATCGGATTGACGCCGGACTGCTTCAACAGAGCAATGTCGCGGGCGAAGGCCTTGCCGAGTTCGCTGTCGCCCATGGCGTGGCCGCCATATTTCACCACGACCGTCTTGTTCTCGTAGCGCTGCATGTAGGGCAGCGCCCGCGACAGCAGGGCGGCCTGCATTTCGGCGGTGGCGGCGACGTCCGTCATCGGCATGGTTCCCGGTTCTGGTTGTGCTGTCACTATCCCAAAACCGCTGGGCACTTTGGGCGACATGCACTGGAAAGGACGGCGGCGTCTTAGCGGGAATTGATGCCGGTCGCAAATGGCATTGCTGTCACAATGACGAAATCGATTTCACGATGGCATCATCAGCGGCGCGCGACGCTTCAACCAGCCCGAAATTTTCTCCATCTGCGCGGCTAGAGACAAAAGCGTCTCTTCGTCGCCTGGGCGCCCCATGGCCTGGATGCCCAGCGGCAGGCCGTTTTCGGTCACATGGACCGGCAGAGCGATCGACGGCTGGCCGGAAACATTCTGGATTGCCGGCCAGTGAGTGAACCACAGGCTTTTGTCCATGAGCTGACCGAAAAGGGAGTCGATCTTCAGCAGGGGCGTGAGATGCAGTTTGTCGAGAAGGTTTTCGATCAGCTCATCGGCGCCCTTCGGGTCCATGGCCCCGCAGACAAGCGGCGGGTGGGCTATGATGGGCATCAGCACGGCGTCGTATTGCGCGGTTTCCGCGATCAGTTGCCGCGAGGCGGCGTGCAGCCGCTGCAGGCCGGCATAGGTCTCGCCGGCCGAGACCATTTCGCCCAACCGGCCGAGCACCCGTGTGGTGCGCTCGATGTCGCCGCTGACGGAGCGGCCGACGCGCTGCGCTTCCGCCCGCAGCATGCCGGCTACGGCGGAAGCGACCGTCCTGCAGAAGTCGGCGAAGAAATCGCGGCCGATGAAGGGCAGGTCGATATCCTCGACCGTGTGGCCGCCTTCGCGGGCGAGCGCGACCGCCGTGTCGAGTGCCGCAACCGTCTCGGCCGAGATCGGCAGGCCAAGCGGCGACTTGCGATACACGGCCAGCCTGAGCTTGCCGGGATCTCGCGCCGCGGCGGCGGCGAATGTGCCCTTCGGCGGCAGTGCCGCATAGGGCGACAAGGAGTCTGGACCGTGGGTCAGGTCGAGCAGCAGCGCGCAATCGCGCACCGAGCGGGTCACGGCATGGTCGACCACCATGCCATACCAGCTTTCGCTCACCAGCGGCGTCAGCGGGATACGGCCGCGCGAGGTCTTGAGGCCGACAAGCCCGGTGCAGGCGGACGGCACGCGGATCGAGCCGCCGCCATCGGAGGCATGCGCCACCGGAACGACGCCGGCGGCGACCAGCGCCGCCGAACCGCCCGACGAGCCGCCGGTGGTGTGGCCGATGTTCCAGGGATTGCGCGTGATGCCGAAGGCTTTTGATTCGGTCATCAGCCGAAGCCCATGCTCCGGCGATGTCGAGGTGACGATCGGGATCAGCCCGGCGGCGAGATAGCGCTCGGTCATGGTCGAATTGAAGTCGGGCACCCAGGCCGGAATGCGACTGCCGCCATGCGACGGCACGCCTTTGACGGCGATGCCGAGGTCCTTGATGGCAAAGGGAACGCCGGCCAGCGGCAGCGAGCGGTCGATGGTCTTTGCCCGCGCCCGTGCCGCGTCATAGAGCGGCTCGGCCATGGCATTGATCTCGGGCCGGGTGGCCTCGGCGCGCGCGATCGCCGCATTGGTCAGTTCGATCGCGGACAGGTCGCCCTTACGCACCAGGCTGGCGAGGCTGGTTGCGTCTTCCTCCCAAAGGATCCGTTCGATCGACATCAGCGCTTCCCCACTCCCGCCAAGCTAGCCAGTGGCGATTTACTTGGCAATTGAAGCCAGCGCCGGGACGCCAGAACTTTAGGCGCACGGGATATTCGCGTAGATTCGCCAGCCTTTTGCTCGCCGGTACGATCGTTGTCTCCGCGCTTGCCACCGCTGTCTATACCCAAAACCCGATGGTTGGCGGCGCGGCCATGTGCCAGCAAGACCATCAGCCGATGTGACGATCGCCGATGTCGAACAGTCCAACGGCGTCATCCACGTCATCGACAAGGTTTTGCTGCCGAAGATGTAACAAAGGACTTGCTGCCGACGAAGTGGCAGCAAGAGCTCTCGTCGATTGCATGGTCCCGCTCCCGGGATCGGCAACCGGCACGCGCTCCGCGCCGTTCCTGTCGAACGGCGCGGAGTTCGTTCGGGAGTGAACCGTCACCCGCTTTTGATTTCCACGTGGCGGCGCGGTCTGGCAAAAGGACAACAGGAGGAATTGGTGATGAACCGTCGCGACTTTCTTTTGAGCGGCGCCGCCGCCATCGGCATCATAGGAGCCGCAGCGACAATGCTGCGCATGGGCAGCCCGCAGCCCGCACGGGCCGCACAGGCCGCAGAAAAGTTCGAGGTCACCAAGACTGACGACGAGTGGAAGGCCATCCTGTCGCCGGCCGCCTTCGACGTGCTGCGCAAACAGGGCACGGAGTATCCCGGCACCAGCCCGCTGCTCAACGAGCACCGCAAGGGCATCTTCGCCTGCGCCGGCTGCGACCTGCCGGTCTATCCCTCCGAGACGAAATTCGATTCCGGCACCGGGTGGCCGAGCTTCTGGCAGGAGATCGCCAATGGCATCGGCAAGACCGAGGACCGGTCGCTGGGCATGACCCGCACCGAGGTGCACTGCCGCCGCTGTGGCGGCCATCTCGGCCATGTCTTCGACGATGGCCCGGCGCCGACCGGTCTGCGCCACTGCATCAATGGCGTGGCGCTGACCTTCAAGCCCACCACGGCCTGACAATACCCCCTGAAGAAAGAAAAAACTCCGGGCTTGCGGCCCGGAGTTTTTGCGCGGTCAGGGTTTTCGGGCGTGGACTGGAGGAGCTTCCCGAAACCGCTGCCCACATACTGATTCAGTGCCCGCCGCCACCACCGCCACCGGGCGCGGCCGGCTTCTTGATCAGCATGGTGAACAGGCCAAGCGTCGCGAACAGCACCGTCAGCAGGTAGAACACATCCATGAAGGACAGCAGCGCCGCCTGCTGATGGACCATGCCAGACAGCTTTGAGATCGCGGCACTGGTGGCGTTGAGGCCAGTGCTCTGCTCGAAGTTGAGCGTCATGTTCTGCAGCTTGGTCTGCGCGGCCGCACTGCCCCACTGCACGTGCTCGGCGAGCCTTGCGTAGTGGAAGGCATTGCGGTCGATCAACACGGTGTTGATGATGGCAAGGCCGACCGCGCCGCCGAGATTGCGGGTGAGGTTGAACAGGCCGGACGCGTTCTTCAACCGGTCGGGCGGCAAGGTGCCGAGCGCGATGTTGTTGATCGGCACCATGCATAGCATCATCGAGCAGCCGCGCAGGATCTGCGGGATGAGCAGCTCATAAAAATCCCAGTCGGCGGTCAGATGCGTCATCCACCATGTGCCGGTGGCGAAGCCGAAGAAGCCGATCATCATCATCAGCCGCAGGTCCATCTTGCTCGACAGGAAACCGGAGATCGGCGCGGTGACGAACATCGCCAGGCCGCTGACGAACAGCGCTTCGCCGATCATCATCGAATCGTAGCCGCGGATGCGGCCGAGGAACACCGGGTAGAGATAGGTGAGCCCGTAGAGACCGATGCCGATGACGAAGGAAAACAGCGAACCGAAGGCGAAGTTGATGTTGCTGAACGCCTTGAGGTCGACGATCGGCTCCTCGGCGGTGAAGACACGCCAGAAGAAGATCGCCGCGCCGATGGTCATGACGATGGCGCAGATGAAGACCGCCTGGTCCTGCAGCCAGTCATTGTTCGGACCCTCTTCCAGCACATATTCCATGCAGCCGAGAAAGGCCGCCATGCCGGCCAGGCCCCACCAGTCGAACTTGTTGAACAGTTTGAGGTTGGGCTTGTCGAAATCGATCAGCGACCAGGCCGCGGTCGCCACCAGGATGCCGGGCACGACATTGACCAGGAACAGCCAGTGCCATGAAAAGGCGTGACTGATATAGCCGCCGACGGTCGGGCCGATGGTCGGCGCCAGCGTGGCCACCAGGCCGATCATCGGCGAGACGATGGCGCGGCGCGAGGGCGGGAAGATGGTGAAGGCCGCGGCAAAGACGCTCGGGATCATGCCGCCGCCGATGAAACCCTGGACGGCGCGGTAGACGATCATCTGGTCGATGTTGGTGGCTGTCGCGGCAAGAGCGCTGGCCGCGGTGAAGCCCGCCGCCGCGATGGTGAACAGCACGCGCGTCGACAGCATGCGGCTGAGGAAGCCGGACAGCGGGATCATCACCACCTCGGCGATGAGATAGGCGGTCTGCACCCACGGGATCTCGTCGGAGCTGGCGCTGAGGCCCGCCTGGATCTCGGCCAGCGAAGCCGAGACGATCTGGATGTCCAGGATCGCCATGAACATGCCGAACACCATCGCCAGGAAGGCGATGACGCGCCGTGTCGAGATCGTGTCGGGAACGGCCGGCCTTGCCGGCAGCGATCCTGCGGTGATGGTTGCGGTTGCCATTTCCTTGGGCCTCCTTGAGGCAGGCCGGGCGGGGCGGCGCTTGATCAGCCGCCGAGCCGCCCTCCGAAAGCGCTTAGTTGCTGGTCGTGTTCGGCGCCGTGCGGCTGTCGACGGCGACGACAACGCTGAGCCCGGCGCGCAACTTGCCGGTCTTCAGGGCATCGGCCGGGACATCGATGCGAACCGGGATGCGCTGCACCACCTTGGTGAAGTTGCCGGTGGCGTTCTCGGGCGGCAGCAGCGAGAACACCGCGCCTGACGCCGGAGCCAGTGACGAGACGGTTCCCTGGATAGGCTTGCCGTCGATGGCGTCGACCGAGATATTGACCTTTTCGCCGGGAACCAGCCGGGCAAGCTGCGTCTCCTTGAAATTGGCGACGATGTAGAGCTTGTCCATCGGCACGACGACGGCGAGCTTCTGGCCGGGGCTGACGAGGTCGCCCTGCTCGACCGAACGGTTGCCGACAATACCGTCATAGGGCGCCTTGAGCACGGTGAAGGACAGGTCGCGCGCGGCCTTGTCGTGGCTGAGCTGCAAGGATGCGAGCGTGCTCGCCGACTCGGCGCGCTGCGCCTCGAGCACGCCGATATTGGCCTGGGCGGCTGCGATCTGCGCATCGGCGCCGACGAGAGCGGCATTGGCCTGGTCGAGCGCGGTCTGGGCGTCATCCAGCTGTGCCTGGGTGCCGACATGAGTCTTGACCAGTTGCGCGGCACGCTGCTGGGCACGGGCGGCATTGTCGGCGGCCGCCTGATCGGCGACCTTCTGTGCCTGAGCCTGCTGCAGGGATGCCTGCGCGGCCTTGGTCTGCGCGTCGATGCGGTCGAGCGTCTTCGACAATGTGGCGATCTGCGCCTCGGCCTGCCCGACTGCGATCTTGTAGTCGCCATCGTCGATCGTCAGCAGCGGATCGCCGGCCTTGACCACCTGGTTCTCGCTCACCTTGACCTGATCGACATAGCCGGAAATCTTGGGCGAAACGAACGCCATGTCGGCCTGGACATAGGCGTCGTCGGTCGTGATCATGAAACGGCCCGTGGTCCAGTAGTCGTAGCCGTACCAGGCGCCGCCGCCGAGCAGCGCAAGGCCAATGATCGGCAGCAGGAAGGAGCGCACCGAGCGCTTCTTCTTGGCCGGAGCGTCAGCCGCCGGTGGCGGTGCGACGACCGGCTGGACGGGAATCTCCGGGGCTTCGGTTGCCGGCGCGACCTTGGCATTGGGGAAAGGGCGGACTTCGGCAGTGGTTGGCGCGTTCGAGGACATGACATCTCTCTAAAATGAATAATACTGAACCGTTCGGTTCGATCTGGCCGTTGACATAGCGCGAAAAGAGGACCATATCAAGGGGCAATCGAACCGGTTGGTTCGAATTATTTTCGAGGTGCGACTTTCATGGCCGAGACAACACCTGACGCCGAAAACCCTGACGCCGAGAACGACAAGTGTGGCGACCTGTTGGAGAGCCTGCGGCGTGGCCGCCCGGCGGCTGGACAGGATCCGGTCAAGCGGAGCCAGATCATCGATGGCGCCCGCCGTGTCTTCATCGACAAAGGCTTCGAGGCCGCGTCGATGAACGACATCACACGTGAAGCCGGCGTGTCGAAAGGCACCATCTATGTCTATTTCGCCAACAAGGAAGAGCTGTTCGAGGCGCTGATCGAGGAAGAGCGCGGCACCATCTTCAAGAACATGTACGACATGCTCGACCGTGCCGACGACCTGCGCCAGACGCTGGTGAAGTTCGGCAAGGTGCTGTCCATGAAGATCACCTCGGCCAAGGTCATCCAGGCGCAGCGCACGGTGATCGGCGCTTCCGACAGGATCCCCGACATGGGTGCGCGGTTTTACGAACGTGGTCCCAAACGCGGCCATGACAAGGTCGTGACGTTCTTCAATGCCGCCGTCGAACGTGGCCTGCTCCAGATCGACGATGTCGACCTCGCCGCCTATCAGTTCACCGAGCTTTGCCTGGCCGGCCTTTTCCGGCAGTGCATCTTCGCCTACCGCACCAAGGCTCCGAGCCAGGATGAGATCGACCGCATCGTCAGGTCGGGTGTCAGCATGTTCCTGAAGGCCTACGGCACCGAAAAGCTTGCCGAGGAAGAAAAAAACTCACATTCGCCCTGACATGACGCTCCGAACGGCCCTCCAGTGGCCGATTTTTCGTGGAAGCCGGCTTGACCTCAAGGCGCTGAGCGTCAACGTCTGGGGGACCGGGCCGAACGGATCATTCCGCGGGAATGATTCTCGTTCGCGAGCGTGAAGGCAGATCGGGATGGGCGATCCGAAGTTCCAGGAACAGATGCGACGCATCGTGGCGGACTTCAACGCCGGGCGCCACGAGCAGGCACGGCTGCTCTGCGAGGAGGCTCTTCGCCAGACCCCGGACGACCCAGCTCTCAACCACCTTCTGGCTGCCGTTCTTTTCGCCAAGGGAGAGATATCGGGAGCCCGCACCCATATTCATGCAAGTCTGGCGATCAGGGCCGACAACGCAGCCACTCAATTGCTCGCCGGTCGCCTGGCGCGGGCGGCACGGGATTTTGACCAGGCGCTGTTCCATCTCTCACGCGCGGCGGAATTGGCGCCCGACGCTGCCGTGCTTATCGAGCAGGCGCGAACGCTCGATGAGGCGGGCGACCGGACCCAGGCGTTCGAGGCTTGGCGGCAGGTGACACTTGCCGATCGCTCGTCGGCGGAAGCGGCAGCGCGTCTGGGCCGCATGCTGTTCGAGGACGGAATGCCTGCCGATGCGGCACCTTTGCTGGAGCGGGCGGTGAACGGAAATGCGCCCGCATCGACATGGTTCGACCTCGCCCTTGTCAGGCAGGATCTGCATGATCATGTCGGGGCAGCGGCCGCCTATCGCAAAGCGCTGGAGATACGTCCCGACGACGCCGAGGCGGCGGTCAATCTGGGGATAGCGCTGCAGGAAACGGCCGATATGGACGCCGCGATCGAGGCTTATCGGACGGCCTACAAGCAGCGCGCCACAACCTTCGGCATCATCGCGATGGCACTGACGTCAGCGCCGCACGGCAAGCTTTGGATCGATCGCGAAGCGTTGAAGGGCTTGCTTGGCGGCTAGGGCAATTCCAGGAAAGTGCGTCGCGGTTTTCCATCCGCAATTGGGTAAAGACAAGGAATAGAGCAGGTCGCATGCAGAGCGGCTGCACTCGGATCGGGACTCTAGCGGGCGCGTTTTACGCGAAACTGCTTCCGGTAGACGCCGGGTTCGGCAAGAACATCGGCAACGGTTTTTTCGTAGGAAGCCTTGCGCACGGCATCGAAGCTTTCGAAGACGAGTTCGGGCGCGGCGCGCGGCACGGGAAAGCATTGCGCAACCGGCGTGCCCTTCGCCAGCACGCCGGAGAAACCCTGGTCGGTCCAAATTGCCGGGAAATTGATGCCGGCGTCCTGGAAATGATCCGCATCGACAACACCAGTCACCAGGCGGAAAGGAAGATCATCGCGGTTGACCGGATGGGTGGCAAAGAGGGACCAGCCGTCCTCCAGCTCGATCGTCCAGAAACTGTTGAATTTTATGGCCGCCAGCCCATTCGAAAACGGTGCGCCGGCGAGCTGTTCGGCGACGTGGAAGCTGAGCGGCGAACGCGGATGGCCCCTCGTTGACGGCTCGGCGATGTCCCACCGCCATTCAAAGGCGCCGTTCTCGACTGTCACATCGCACGGCAGCAGGATCATGAAGCCGTGTGTCATGGCATCGACGAAGGGCGGACACTGCTTTACCGTCCGAATCTCTCGCCCATGGATCTCCGAAAAGGCTTTCGGAGGCATCTTGCGGAGCCAGTCAGGCAGCACGCCGCGCGCTGGAACCGGCCGGGGCAGCGTCTCGGCAAGCGCGGGATCACAACGAAAAACGATACGCATCCGGTTCGCCTCACATGGCGCTGCGATGTTGACGGATCGCCAAGGCGCGGTCAACGGACACGCGTACGACGTCTAGAGCATGATGCCGAAAAGTGTGAAGCGGTTTTCGGATGACATCATGCTCTAACTTTTGATTTAGAGACGGATTCAGATTTCAGGTCGACTCGACCTGAAATCATCCGGCTCTAGCCGCCATTGGCCGCGAGCACGATCGCGGCCTGCAATTCCTCAAGGCCTTCGCCCTTTTCCGATGATGTCGCGAGCACGAACGGAAACGCCGCCGGACGCTTCTTGATCTTGGCCAGCGTCTCCTCGATCAGCCGCGGCACGCCGGCAGCCTTGATCTTGTCGGTCTTGGTCAGCACGATCTGGTAGGACACCGCCGCCTTGTCGAGCAGCGACAGCACCTCGTCGTCCTTGGCCTTGATGCCGTGGCGGGCATCGATCAGCACATAGACGCGCTTCAGCGTGACGCGGCCCTTGAGGTAGTCGAAGACCAGCTTCGTCCATTCGTCGACCTTCTCCTTGGGCGCGGTGGCATAGCCGTAGCCAGGCATATCGACCAGCGCCATCGGCGGCAGGTCGGCGCCCTCGCCCGAAAATCCATCCGGCACGAAGTAGTTGAGCTCCTGCGTTCGCCCCGGCGTGTTGGAGGTGCGCGCCAGCCCCTTCTGGTTGACCAGGGCGTTGATGAGCGAGGACTTGCCGACGTTGGAGCGACCGGCAAAGGCGATCTCGGGCGGGCCTTCCGGTGGCAGGAACTTCATTGCCGGCACGCCGCGAATAAAGATCCACCCGCGCGTGAACAGGTCGGTGCCGATCATGGTGCTGTTTTGAGCGTTCAAGCTGCTGTCTCCAGAAGAGAGATGTCGGCGCCCCTGATGGCATTGAGATTGCGACTGATCTTGTCCACCGGCCAGTCCCACCATGCCAGCGCCAGCAACCGCCTGATCGTTCTGTCGTCGAAACGCATCTTCACCACCTTGGCCGCATTGCCGGCGACGATGGCATAGGGCGGCACATCGTGCGTCACCACCGATTTCGCGGCGATGATGGCGCCGTGGCCGATTTCCACGCCGGGCAGGATCACTGCCTCCATGCCGATCCAGACATCGCTGCCGACCACCGTGTCGCCGCGTACCTCCTTCGACCATGTCGCCGGGTCAAAACCCTGTTCCCAGCCATGGCCGAAAATGTTGAACGGATAGGTCGAAAAGCCAGACATGGCATGGTTGGCGCCGTTCATGATGAAGCGCGCGCCTTCGGCTATGGCGCAAAACCTGCCGATGATGAGCTTGTCGCCGATGAAGGGATAGTGGTGCAGTACGCATTTTTCGGCGAATTTGTCCGGCCCGTCCGGGTCGTCATAATAGGTGTAGTCGCCGATCTCGATATTCGGCGTCGTCACCAGCGGCTTCAGGAAACCGACGCGCGTGTGTATCGCGATCGGGTGCTTGATGTCGGGGTTGGGTCCGTTCATGTCGGTTCGTCCGGGAATTGGCGGACAGGCGCATCCGGAAACGGAGATGCCGGTCAAAATAACGTGATCCGCCCTATAGCACCAAACGGCCGGGGAGCGAGTCTTCGTTGGCGGACAAGCTCATTTGTTGCCGCGGCAGATGACGATCGGATTGGACAGCGCGCTGTCGAAACCGCTGCCCTGGTAGATGGTGACGTTGGCGGCGCCGGGCGGCAGCATGAAGGTGCCCTCGACCACTTTCTGGTCGCCTGATGTCGTGTGGAGAGCCCAGCTAAACGTGCAGAATTGCTGGGGCGCCTCGGGTTCGACGTGGCTGCAGTTCAGCTGCGCGCCACCCAGCATGGCGGCACCGCCGCAGCTGACCGCCTCCCTTGCCACCGCCGCGCCCGGGCACCCGACGAGAGCCGTCACGGCTGCGATCCTGATCCAATTCATCGTCGAAATCCTTGCCGGAAAATTCTCGCCGCCTGGCGCCCGTGGCGCGCCTTGGCCCATGCAATTTTTCTTCCGAGCGGTCTAATCCGTCTTGCGCGCGCCGTCCAGCAGGATTATGTGCATGATGATAATAAGCATGCTCACTAAAAGTTGTCGGCAGACCCTGATCTCCTCCCATGTTCTTCTCGTCCAATATCAGCTTCGTGCTGCACGATGTCGCGCGTCTGCTTCGAAAGCGGTTCGAGCAGCGTTCGCGCGCATCGGGGCTGACGCGGGCTCAATGGCAGGTACTGGCCTATCTTTCGCTGCATGAAGGCGTTCACCAGAACAAGCTCGCCGACTTCATCGAGATCATGCCGATCACACTCGCCCGGTTGCTGGACAAGATGGAAGCCCGGGGCTTCATCGAGCGCCGGCCCAATCCAGCCGACCGCAGGGCCTGGCTGCTTTATCTGACGCCGCAGGCCCATCCGCTGCTCGAGCTCATGCGCGGCAACGGCCAGAAAACACGAGACGAGGCCTTCGCCGGCCTTTCGTCGGATGCACGGCAGCATCTGCTGCAAACCCTAAGCTTGATCAAATCCAATCTGCTCGCGGCTTGCGCCCAGCCAGCCGTCGACCGGGAGAAAGTACATGGCTGAATCAACATCACCCAAGAAGCCTGCTGACAAAGAAGGTGTCGGCGAAAGAGCCAGCGACCAGGTCATCCGGCTGGACAGCGAGCGCGAACAGAGGCGCGGCAACGTCGTCATCGACAATGACGAGCTGGAAGCGCCGGTCGCCCTGGAGCCGGCGGCGCTCGAGGCTCCGTCCAGGGAGCCGCAGCCACGGCAGGCCCCGGTCGCGGCTGTCGCTCCCGGGCCGGTCAAGCCGAGGCGCGGCCTGACGCGGCCGGTGCTCTTTGCCTTGCTGCCCGTCGCGCTGGTGGTCGGCGGCTATTACTATGTCACCGGCGGCCAGGTGATGACGACCGACAATGCCTATATCCAGGCCCAGTCGCTCGGCGTGTCAACCGACGTCTCCGGCACCGTGCAGGAAATCGACGTGCACGAGAATCAGGCTGTGAAGAAGGGTGACGTGCTCTTCCGTTTGCGGCCGGCTTCTTTCGAAACCGCGCTCGCCGCCGCCCAAGCCCAGCTCGGAACCGTGCGCAACCAGGTGCTGACCTTGCAGGCGAGCTACCAGCAGTCGCTGGCGCAGATCGAGCAGGCCGAGGCCGACATTCCTTATTACGAGGCCGCCTTCCAGCGGCAGCAGGATCTGCTCAAGACCTCCACCGCCTCGAAGGCGTCCTTCGACAGCGCCCAGCACGACCTCGTCGCGGCGCGCCAGAAAGTGTCCGTTGCCAAGTCACAGGCTCAGGCCATGCTTGCCCAGCTCGGCGGCGACGCCAACCAGCCCGTGGAGAAGAACCCGTTTTACCTGCAGGCTCAGTCGGGCGTCGACGATGCACAGCGCAACCTCGCCGATGCCGTGGTCAAGGCTCCCTTTGACGGCATCGTCACCAATGTCGATGTGCTTCAGGTCGGCAAGTATCTGCCGGCTTCGCAGCCGGCCTTCAGCCTGGTTTCGTCGACCGATCTGTGGATCGCGGCCGAGCCCAAGGAAACCGAGCTGACCTATGTCAGGCCGGGACAGACGGCAACGATCAGCGTCGATACCTATCCGGGTGCCGTGTGGCACGGCACGGTTGCCTCGATCAGCCCCGCCTCGTCGTCGAGCTTCTCGCTGCTGCCGGCCCAGAACACCACCGGCAACTGGGTCAAGGTCGTGCAGCGCATCCCGATGCGCGTGGCCGTGGACGATATCGGGGGCAAACCGCCGCTGCGGGGCGGCATGAGCGTCGTGGTCGATGTCGACACCGGCCATGCGCGCGGCCTGCCGGACTTCGTCACCAACCTCCTGAAGAGCTTCGGACAAAAGTCATGACCAGCGAGGCCGCTACGGGAGGCACACCGGTGGTCGCCAATCGCGGCGCCATCACAGCTTGCGTGATCCTGGCCGTCATCATGCAGGCGCTGGACACGACCATCGCCAATGTGGCGCTGCCCTACATCCAGGGCAGCGTTTCGGCGAGCGCCGACCAGATCAACTGGGTACTGACTTCCTATATCGTCGCGGCCGCGGTCATGACGCCGCCCTCAGGCTACCTTGCCAACCGTTTCGGCCGCAAGCGTATCCTCTTGACCTCGATCACCGGCTTCGTGGTCGCCTCGGTGCTGTGCGGTTTCGCGCAGTCGCTGCCGCAGATCGTCGGCTTCCGCCTGCTGCAAGGCCTGTTCGGCGCGGCCCTGGTGCCGCTGTCGCAGAGCATCCTGCTCGATATCTACAGCGTGGAAGAGCGCGGCTCGGCGATGGCGCTGTTCGGCGTTTCGGTGATGGTCGGGCCGGTGCTGGGCCCGGTCATCGGCGGCTGGCTGACCGAAAATGTCAGCTGGCGCTGGGTGTTCTACATCAACGTGCCGATCGGCGCGCTGGCCTTCGCGGGCGTGTCGATGTTCGTCCAGGAAACGAAGCTGGACTTCAAGGCCAGGCTGGACTGGCTGGGCTTCGGCATGCTCAGCATCACCATCGCGGCCCTGCAGATGTTTCTCGATCGCGGCGAGCAGCTCAACTGGTTCTCGTCATCCGAGATCATCGTCGAGGCGCTGATCTGCGCGTCCGCCTTCTATATCTTCCTCGTCCACACCTTCACCGGCCGCAACACCTTCGTGAACCCGAGGCTCTTCCTCGACCGGAATTTCGCCGTCGGCATGGTCTTCATCTTCATCATCGGCATCACCTATCTCGCCTCGCTGGCGTTGATGACGCCTTATCTTCAGACCCTGATGGGATATCCGGTGGTAACGGCCGGCATCGTCATGGGCCCACGCGGCCTCGGCACCATGGCCTGCATGTTCCTCGTCGGCCGGCTGGTCGGCAAGGTCGACACGCGCTGGCTGCTGTTGACCGGCCTGCTGGTCACCGCCTGGGCGATGTACGACATGACCGGCTGGACACCCGACGTGTCGCAATGGACGATCGTCAGCACCGGCTTCATCCAGGGCGCCGGACTGGGCTTCCTGTTCGTGCCGCTGACCACCATCACCTTCGCCACGCTGGCGCCGGAACGGCGCGCGGAAGGCACCGGGCTCTACAATCTGTCGCGAAATATCGGCTCCAGCGTCGGCATATCGGTGGTCACCGCTCTGCTGACGCAGAACGTGCAGATCAACCATGCCAACATCGCCACCTATGTGACGCCCTTCAACCAGGCGTTCGGCGATCCGGCGATCGCCCAGGCGATGAGCCCCTACACCGCCGCCGGCCGCGCGGCGCTGGACGGCGTGGTGACGCTGCAGGCGACGATCATCAGCTACATGGACGACTTCAAGCTGATGATGATCCTGTCGCTGGCCGCCATTCCGCTGGTGCTCCTGCTGCGCAAGCCCGGGACGCCGGCCAAGGTCGACCACAGCGCCGTCATGGAGTGAGGCCAGGACCCGGCTGATTGCGTCGGGGTATCGCGCGGCGACGAATTGACAGCCTTTGGAAACACACAAGCAGTCACGCCGCGCGCGTGCTTTCAGTTTCGCCGATCACGGAACGTGAACAGATGCCCGCCCCCCAAAAAAGCCCGGACGGAACCAGGCTTTTTCGACAGGACCCGCCAATGCACTGGAATGAAGTTCCGGACCTCAGATGCCGAAGGGGAATGTATCCGGTACCTTGCCGGTGCTGTCGGCCGACATGGCGAGCGGCGTGACCGCGGACGTTCGATCGAACCAGACGAAGGCATCGAATTGGAGGGAGACGGACGAGTCCATGTAATGGCTGAGCCGTTCGGTCTCCGGCCGGTAGATGACGCCGATATAGCGTTCCGGCCTCGGCGCCGCCAGATCGGCGCCGAGCTGGCCATGGCGCCCAAAATCCAGCAGGAACGAAGGTTTGCCGCTGTCGTGGCACATCCGCTCGAAGCTGTGCGGTAGCGAAGGATTCACATCCTTCACCTCCATCTCACCGTCCCAATCCGAGGCGCAGGCGACAGTACCGGTATCTGTTCCGAAGCCGATCAGCGCCGCCCGGGCACCGAAGCGTTCCCGGCAGAGCTGGCCGATGTTGAGCTCGTCGCGGACAGTGCCCATATCGGTATGCCGCGCATCGCCGATATGCGAGTTATGCGCCCACACCACGGCCTTCGAATCCGGTCCTTGCGCTTCGAGAAGCTGATCGAGCGTTTCGAACATGTGCCGATCGCGGAGATTCCAGGTCTCGGCGCCACCATAATACATCACGCGGTAGTACCGCTCGGCCGATGCGACCAGACGTGCACTCTGCTTGGCGTCGAGGAGATCGCCGTCGCCCTCCGCCATGGATCGTTCGAACAGATCCATGCACTGCCGCACGACGGCCTCTTCGCAGGTTCTGTAGCCCGGCCGCAGCGCCGCGCGTCCGTAGGTGGTGGGCTCGTTCTGCCAAGGCATCAGACAGCCATAGCGCTCGCGCGCGACCGCGGCCGCTTCGGGATCGACCTTTTCCAAGTAGGCAAGCACCGTGGCGATCGAGCCGCTCATATTGTAGAGATCCAGTCCGTAGAAGCCTGCTTTCCGCGCATGATCGGGCACATCCCGGTTGTATTCACGCAGCCAGCCGATGAATGCGGCCACCTCGGTGTTGCGCCACATCCAGGTCGGGAAGCGCTGGAAAGGCGGCTGCGCATCCGACTGCCGTTCCTCTGCGCGAACATATCGATTGATCTGCGCGGCATCCGGCCAGTCCGCCTCGACGGCCACGATGGTGAACCCGTGTCGCTGGAGGAGGCGCCGGGTGACCGCCGCGCGCGCACGATAAAATTCCGAAGTGCCGTGGCTGGCTTCCCCGAGCAAGACGACGCGCCGGCTGCCGAACCGGTCGAACATCGCGCCGAAGGCCGGATCGTCGATCGGCGGCAGATCTTCGGCCGCCCGCGCGATTTGCTGCGGCAATGGAGGAGGGCGTACCTCGCGCGCCGACCGCGTGCTTTCTTCCTGCCCGCCATGCTCGCCGATCAGCGGCACGAACATGACACCGCCGAGGTCCTCCTCCTCGAACTTGTTTGCCGCAATCCGCGTCAGCCGAACGAGCCGCTGGGAGTAAGGGTCTTCACCGACCGGAATGATCAGCCTGCCGCCGATCTCCAACTGCTCCTGCAAGCCGAGGGGAATGGATTTGCCGGCGGCCGCGACGACGATAGCGTCGAAGGGTGCCTTTTCCTGCCAGCCTTTCGTGCCGTCGCCGACCCTGACCTCGACGTTTCGGTAACCCGCGGCATTGAGCCGCCGCTCCGCCTGTTGCGCGAGCGATCGGTGCCGCTCGATGGTGAAAACGTGTTCAGCAAGTTCGGCCAGTACGGCTGCCGCGTAGCCCGAGCCGGTGCCGATTTCCAGCACGCGATCGGTAGCCTCGATCTCGGCCATCTCAGCCATTTTCGCCACGATGAAGGGTTGCGAGATCGTCTGTCCGCTGCCGATCGGCAGCGGGCTGTCCTCATAGGCGAATTCCTCAAAACCTTCGTCGACGAATTGCTCCCGCGCGACCCGGCGCACCGCATTCAGAACCCGCTTGTCACGCACACCCCGGCGCGCGATGTGCGCCTCCACCATCCGATGCCTGGCGTGCTCGAAATCCAGCATGACAGCCTCCAATCAGGCGTTAATCGGGTCGACGTGACGTTATTGACGAACGAACTCTTTTTCCGCGGTATCCGCTCTCCCGGCTTCCGGCCCCCGGACCATCGCTGCCGGTCTTCCTCTGCAGGCTCGACGCCGGTCGTGCGGGCTCCTATTCGTTGGTTCGCCCGGTCTGACGGGGATTGACACCGCCTTGCGGCGTGGTGTCGTTTTCGACATCGCCCTCAAAAGTGTTTTCGCCGTCCAGTTCCTCGTCCTCGTCGAGAAGATTGCCACCTTTGATCGTGCCCCTGGAGGCGCCAATGCCGGGATTCTGCTTCAAATCCTTGTCGGTGACCTTGCGTGTCTTTGGGTGAATGTTGCTGCTCATCGGAATGCCTCGCTGCAAATAGCATGTGATGAGGTCGATCCGCTGCACTGCCTTGAATTTTAACGGGCGCGTCGACCTGATCCTCCCACGCGGGAGCTTTTAGGGAGCCTTGTGCGCGAACTCTTGAACGCAGGATAAGTTCCATACGGACAATCCGGCAGCAGCGAGGTTCGATTTGCGGTAATGAGGGGGAGGTGAGAAAGATGCCGGCTCGGTCCCTGGTCCTATCGCGTGCCGGGCCACGGCGTCGCGCGCTGCATCACTGAAACCAAAGGCTGAGCCCTGTAGAACACAGGACCCAGCCATCAAATCTGCTCTTGCCCAAACCGCCCAACTTTATGGTTCGGTTTGCCGGGGCGGGCTCTTTGCCAAAGAAGCCTCTATTCCGCCGGCGACGGTTTCTTGCGGAACAGGGCCATCAGATTGTCCCACAGTTCGATCTTGGCGCCCTGGCGTTTCATGATCACGCCCTGCTGCAGGATCGACAGCGTGTTGTTCCAGGCCCAGTAGATGACGAGGCCGGCCGGGAAACTGCCCATCATGAAGGTGAAGATCACCGGCATCCAGGTGAAGATCGCGGCCTGCGTCGGATCCGGTGGCGTCGGGTTCATGCGCATCTGCAGGAACATGGTGATGCCCATGACAACCGCCCAGGCGCCCATATGCGGCAGGAATGCAGGCGCCGCGAAGGGCAGCAGGCCGAACAGGTTGAAGATCGACGTCGGATCGGGCGCCGCAAGATCGTGGATCCAGCCGAAGAATGGCGCGTGCCGCATCTCGATGGTGATGTACAGCACCTTGTAGAGTGAGAAGAAGACCGGGATCTGCAGCGCCACCGGCCAGCAGCCGGCAAGCGGATTGATCTTCTCGGTCTTGTAGAGCTCCATCATCGCCTGCTGCTGCTTCATCTTGTCGTCCGCGTATTTCTCGCGGATCTCGAGCATCTTGGGCTGCACCTTCTTCATGTTCGCCATCGACGCATAGGACTTGTTGGCGAGCGGGAAGAAGATGGCCTTGACGATGACGGTGGTGGCGAGGATCGCCAGGCCGAAATTGCCGAAGAATTTGTAGAGCGTGTCGATCAGCCAGAACATCGGCTTGGTGATGAAGTAGAACCAGCCCCAGTCGATCACAAGGTTGAACTGGCGAATGTGGCGGTCGGCCTCATAGGCATTGATCTTGGCGACTTCCTTGGCGCCGGCGAAGATTTCCGTCTCGACGGTCGCCGACTGGCCGGCCTCGACATTGATCGGGTCGGTCAGGAAGTCGGACTGATAGCGGTGGCGGCCATCCTCGAAATAGGCGTAGCGCGGCTGGAAAGGCTGCTTCTCGGTCGGTACCAAGGTGACGGCCCAGTATTTGTCGGTGATGCCGAGCCAGCCGTCGGTCGACTTGCCCGGCGTGATCTGCTTGTCGGACTCGATCTTGGAGTATTTGTATTCCGCCAGACCCTCGGTGCCGGTAACGCCTATCAGGCCTTCATGCAGCACGTAGGTGCTGGCGACCGCCGGCTTGTCATAGCGCGTGACACGGCCGTAGTTGAACAGCGAAACCGCGCTGCTGGCTGAGTTCTGCACCGTGTCCGAGACCGTGAACATGTAGTCATTGTCGACGGATACCGTACGCTTGAAGGTCAGGCCCTTGTCATTGGTGTAGGTGAGCGTCACCGGCGTCGAGGGGGTCAGCGTCGGGTTGCCGTCCACGCTCCACACAGTTTCCGCACCCGGTACCGTGCCCGTCTTGTCGTTGCCCACGAAACCGATCTCGGCGAAATAGCCGGTGGGCAGGACCTGCGGGTTGAGAAGCTCGATCTCGGGCGAATTCTTGTCGACGGTTTCGGTGTAGTGCTTGAGCCTGAGGTCGTCGAGGCGTGCGCCGGTCAGGTTGATCGAACCCATCAGGCTCGGCGTGTCGATCTTGACGCGCTTGGAAGCCGCCAAGGCCTGATCGCGGCTGGCAGCCGTGACGGCATCACCGCCGGGCGCGTTGGGAATGCTGCCCGGCGCCGGCGCCGGCGTTCCAGCCCCCGGATTGACGGCCTCGGCCGCCTTCTTCTGCTCTTGCACGCGCTGCTGCTCGACCTTGGCGGCCTCGCGCTGCTGTTCGACGCGCGGATTCATGTAGAAAACCTGCCACAAAGTCAGGATCAGCACCGACAGCGCGATGGTGATGAAGAAGTTCCGGTTGTTTTCCATCGAGAGCCTTTGGCCTATCGTGTTCCGCGAAGTCGGCGGGAGAGTTCGGCCTTCAACTGGCCGAAGGGGGCGCGCAGCGCATCGTCGCGCCCGACGATGACATAATCATTGCCGGGCATCATGTCATCGGCCGCGTGGACGCGGACGGCTTCTTTCAGCCGCCGCCTGATGCGGTTGCGCACAACGGCTTTGCCGACCTTCTTGGTGACGGTGTAGCCGACACGCGGCATCCCGCCGTCGTCGCGGTCGAGGACCTCGACGAGGAAGAACCGCCCGCGGCGCTTTTCACCACGGCGGACGGCCAGGAATTCCGCGCGCTTCAGAAGCCGCTTGGGATTTTGCCCCACTGGCTTGCCGGTTGCGGGCAACGATCTCGTCTCGCTTAGGCGCTGAGCCGCTTGCGGCCGCGGTTGCGGCGAGCCGCGACGACGCCACGGCCACCCTTGGTGGCCATGCGGGCACGGAAGCCGTGCCGACGTTTGCGGACGAGTTTGGACGGTTGGTAGGTACGCTTCATTTGTTTTAATACCGCGGGGTGCGGCCCTTCTTGATTCTGTCACTTTGTAACAGGAGCTTTGCCGGGCCGGTTTTGGCGCGATCGAAACCGCGCCGGGACGAATGGCCCGAGCGTGAGCGGGCTTATAGAAAGAAGGGTTTTTAAAGTCAATCCGGCGTCGTCTCGCCAAGGCGGCAGGCCATCTGGCGCAAATTTAATGTTCCGACCAAGGATAAAATTGGCAAAAAAGCCGTAATCGCCTAATCTTGGCTGATCAAGTGATTGTGAAGACAGAGTCGCATGAGCGAAACCAGCCAAGCGGGTGAAGGGACCGGAACGGCGCCAGCCGCCGTCCGCACGGTGCCGCTGTCGCGCGGACTGTCGACAAAGCTGCTGCTGCTGACGATCGTTTTCGTGCTGCTGGCCGAAGTGCTCATCTTCCTGCCCTGGATCGCCAGCTACCGGTTGAGCTGGCTCAAGGAGCGGCTGAGCACCGCCGCCGCCGTGTCGATCGTGCTGGTGCAGGGCGAATCGACCTCCTTGTCGCGCGCGGCCCAGAACGACGTGCTGATGGCGATCGGCGCCAAGGCGATCGCGGTGCGCGACGGCGGCGTGTCGCGGCTTCTGGTGGTGGCCGACATGCCGCCGCAGGTCGATTCCCATATCGACCTCGCCAACGTCGGCATGATCAAGGGCATGACCGGCGCGCTCGACACGCTGTTCTTCGGCGGCGACCGCATGCTGCGCGTTTTCGGGCCGGTCGGCGAGAGCGACAAGGAATTCGAGCTGATCATGCCGGACTACAGTCTGCGCAAGGCCATGCTGATCTATTCGCGCAACGTCGCCTTCGTCTCGCTGCTGATCTCGCTGTTCACGGCCATGCTGGTCTATGCCGCGATCGACCTGATCATGATCGGGCCGATCCGCACGATGACGCGCTCGATGCTGACCTTTTCCGAGGCCCCCGACGACCCTGCGCGCATCATCCATCCCGCCGACCGCGCCGACGAAATCGGCGTCGCCGAACGCGAGCTGTCGCAGATGCAGATACGGCTGCAAAAGATGCTTTCCGAACAGAAGCACCTGGCCGACCTTGGCCTTGCCGTGTCGAAGATCAACCACGACATGCGCAACATCCTGTCCTCGGCGCAACTGATTTCGGACCGCCTGCGCCAGGTCAAGGATCCGACCGTGCAGGCCTTCGCGCCGAAGCTTCTGCGCACGCTCGACCGGGCCGTCTCCTATTCGGAAGGCGTGCTGGCCTATGGCCGCACGCAGGAGCCGCCACCTTCGCGCCGCCGGGTGAGGCTGCGCCAGCTGGTCGAGGACGTGCATGGCCTGCTCGACATCGAACAGGGCATCGAGTTCATCAACGCCGTCGAGACGGCGTTCGAAGTGGATGCCGATTCCGACCAGTTGTTCCGGGTGCTGACCAATCTGTGCCGCAACGCGGTGCAGGCGATGGCGGCCGACACCGAGAGCGCCGTCGTGCGCCGGCTGGCCGTGTCGGCCGAGCGGATAGGCAGCGTCAGCCGCATCGCCGTCACCGACACCGGCCCCGGCCTGCCGCCGAAAGCGCGCGAGAACCTGTTCGCGGCATTCCGCGGCTCGGCGCGCAGCGGCGGAACCGGCCTTGGCCTGGCGATCGCGCACGAATTGATCCGGGCGCATGGCGGCACGGTGGAGCTGGTCGAGAGCATTGGCGGGCGCACCACTTTCGCCGTGACCATCCCCGACCAGCCGGTGCGGCTCGACCAGGCCCGAGGCAGCCTGCGCCGCCCGGCGTGACGCTTGCGCGCTGTCTTTCCGAGGCGCGTCGGACGTGACACTTTCGCTGAAGCTTCTTTCCCCCAGCTTCAAACCAGACCGGCTCCCGGCAGCTTCGAAGCCCGGGAATCGGGGCCGTCATCACCGGATGACAGGACCGCGACAAAACTTTTGCCGGATCGGCTTGCTTTTCGCGATTTCAGTCGTTAGGGAACTGCACACATTCGCGGCCGGTCTTTCGGATCGGATCGCGGGCCGTTGAAAACACGGCCTGTTGCGCGCCCGTAGCTCAGCTGGATAGAGCACCAGACTACGAATCTGGGGGTCAGGAGTTCGAATCTCTTCGGGCGCGCCAATCGTGACATACTGATTTGGCGCGACATTTTCCCCAGCACTGGAACAAAACTGGGCATCTGCGTCTGCTTCCGACCCGAAGAAGACGCCTGGACGGCTCAACTCGACTGACTTGTGGGCGGCCCAAAGATGATACTGCTCCTCGCATAAGAGGCGCGACCCTACCTAGTGTTTGCGATATAGTGCTCGGGCAAAGCTTCCACCGCCTGGGAGTAGGCACGTGGATATTCGAGCATGGCTGGTGAGCCTCGGTCTCGGCGAGTATGCCGACGCCTTCGGCAGCCAAGACATCGATGAAGAGGTGCTCCCGAGCCTGACCGCCGACGACCTGACGGCGCTCGGGGTCATGTCGATTGGCCATCGGCGCAAATTGCTCAGCGCCATTGCGGCCCTCGCCGAGAGTCCGAACCGGCCCACAACGGCCCAGCCCCCGCCCGCCCCTTCGGATTCTCGCGCAGAGCGACGGCAACTCACTGTGATGTTCGTCGACCTCGTTGGCTCGACCGAGCTTGCGCAGGCGCTCGACCCGGAAGACATGCGCGAGGTCATTCTCGCCTATCAGCAGGTGGTTGCGCGGGAGATCGCTCGCTACGACGGGCGCGTCGCCAAGCTGATGGGCGACGGCGTGCTCGCCTATTTCGGCTGGCCACAGGCGCACGAGGATGACGCCGAGCGCGCCGTGCGAGCCGGCCTCGCCGCCGCTTCCGCCACCGGCCGGCTGACCGCGCCCGGCGGCAAGCCGCTAGCGGCGCGCGTCGGCATCGCCACGGGACTGGTGGTCGTCGGCGACCTGATCGGCGAAGGCGCTGCACAAGAGGAAGCCGTTGTCGGAGACACGCCCAACCTCGCGGCCCGGCTGCAGGCACTCGCAGAGCCAGGCGCAGTCATCATCGCCGACACGACGCAAAAGCTGGTTGCGGGGCTGTTCGCGACAGCCGACCTCGGTGAGCGCCCTTTGAAGGGCTTTGCCGCTCCGGTGCGGTGCCGGCGCGTCGTCGGCGAAACAGCCGCCGAAAGCCGGTTCGAAGCGCGGCACGCCGTGCTTGCACCTCTGGTCGGGCGGGACCCTGAGCTGGCACGCCTGCTCGAACGCTGGCACCGCGCGACAGCGGCAGAGGGTCGGGTCATTCTGCTCAGTGGCGAGGCGGGCATCGGCAAGTCGCGCCTGATTGCGGCGCTCGCGGAGCGGGTTGCCACCGAACCGCATGCCGAGCTGCGCTTCTTCTGCTCCGCCTATCATACGAACAGCGCGCTGCATCCTCTCATAGCGCATATCGAGCGAGCGGCGGGTTTCGTCAGTGACGACAGTGCCGATAGCAGGTTCGACAAACTCAGGGCACTGCTCGCCAGGCTCCATATGGAGACGGACGAGGCGCTGCCGCTGCTGGCGATCCTGTTGTCGATCGACCCAGGCGGACGCTACCAGCCGCCCAGACTGCCCGCGCCGACACTCAGGACGCGCACGCTGGCGGCGTTGATACGGCTGGTCGAGGCGTCGGCGAACAAGCCGGCGCTTGTGCTGGTCGAAGACGCCCACTGGATAGACCCGACGACGGCAGAGTGGCTCGGGATGCTGGTTGAGCGGCTCGCCGGCCTGCGCGCCCTGTTGGTGGTGACGGCACGACCGGAATTCGAGCCGCACTGGAAGCCGCTATCGTCTGTAGAGATAGTGCTGCTCGGACGGCTCGAACAGGAACACGGCATAGCGATCATAGAGCGCGTTGCAGGCAACAGAAAGCTGCCGCCCGATATTGCCGACAGGATCCTGGCCAACACGGAAGGTGTACCGCTGTTCGTCGAGGAGCTGACGCGGACAGTCCTCGATTCCGGGCAGCTACTAGAGGCCGACGGGCGCTATCTCGCGATAGGGCCGCTGCCCAACTTTGCAATTCCCTCGACCCTGCAGGACTCGCTGATGGCGCGCCTCGACCGGCTGTCGCCGGTCAAAGAGACGGCCCAGATCGGTGCCTGCATCGGGCGCATCTTCGGCCACCGGCTGCTCGCTGCGGTGAGCGGTGCGGACCAGGCGCGGCTCGACGATGCGCTCCACCAGCTCGAACAGGCCGAGTTGGTGTTTCGCGGCGGCGTCGCGCCGGAGGCGACCTATACGTTCAAGCATGCGCTGGTGCGCGACACCGCCTACCAGAGCCTGCTGAAGAGCCGGCGCCAGCAAATCCATGGCAGGATCGCCGCAGCGCTCGAAGCCGAGTTCGCCGAAATCGCCGAAGCCGAACCCGAGACCGTCGCGCAGCATTACACGCTGGCCGGACTGGCGGATGAGGGCGTGCCATGGTGGCTGCGGGCGGGGCAGCGCGCTATGGCAAGGTCTGCCAACCGCGAGGCCGCAGCTCACTTCGCCAAGGGGCTCGAGCTTACCGCGTCACTGCCCGCTTCCGAGACCCGGCTCAGGCAGGAAGTTTCACTGTGGACGGCGATGGGCTCGGCTCTTGTCCCCGCCAAAGGTTGGGCCGCTCCGGAGCCCCTGCAGGCATTTTCGACCGCGCGGGACCTTGCCGCGCGGCTCGGCGACAAAGTCAAGCTGTTCGCAGCGGTGCGCGGCGAGAGTGGCTGCCGTACCATCTCGGGCGACCTGCGCGCCGCCGAAGCTCTTGCCATGCAGTGCAAGACGCTCGGGGTGGAGCTCGCCGAGGCATCCGGCGATTCTGAGTACCTGCTGGAGGCACACCATCAACTCTGGGGCGTCAATTTCTATCTCGGCAGGTACGAGTCCGCTGAACCGTTTGTCAGATATGGCCTTGAAACCTACGACTACGAGCGGCATCGCCACCTTGCGTGGGGCTATACCGGGCACGATCCCGGCGTCTGTTGCAGGTCGTTCCACGCGCAGATGCTCTGCATATGCGGCAAGCCTGACGGTGCGATTCAGCAGGCAAGGGAAGCCGTCGCCCTGGCCCAGCGCGACTCCCATCCCCTTAGCTTGGCCCAGGCACAGATGGCCCTCGGCGTTGTCCACCTCCTTCGGCGAGAGCCCGGCGAGGCGCGACGCTGGGCTGAAAAAGCCATTGCGGTGTGCACCGAGTTCGCCCTCCCGCTGCTGCTGGGGCAGGCTCGCGCCTTCTTCGGCTGGGCGCTTGCTGGTCTGGGTGCGTTGGACGATGGGATTGGCGAGATGCGTGATGGGATAGCGGCGATGGCCGAAACCGGCGCCGACATGGGGATGGCCGCTTATCTGTGCGCGCTAGCGCGGGCCTGCGGCGAGCGCGGCGAGGCAAGCGAGGGACTGGCCGTTCTGGAGCAGGCGTTCGACACGCTCGCCAAATCAGGCTCCACATATCAGCTGCCCGAGTTGTTGAGTGCGAAAGGAGAGTTGCTGTCACGGCTGGACCCGCGCGGCGACGCCGCCGAAGACCCTTTGCGGCAATCTTTGGCCGCCGCCCGCGAGCAGGGCGCGATACTGGCCGAGTTGAGAGCTGCTTTTCGCCTCGCGGGACTTTGGGCCAACCACGGCCGCGACAAGGAGGCGCGAGAGTTGCTCGCACCGGTCTATGCGGCATTCAACGAAGGCCTCGACACGCCTGACCTGATGGAGGCCGGACGCCTGCTGCAACGGCTTCCGCAAGGAGCGACCGCGGTGCCCTAGGGAGGAGAGCCATGCTCAAACGAATGTGGGTCGGCCTGTTGGCGGGCGTTGCACTGCTGCCGCCTAGCAGCCAGGCTGATGCGACAACCGAACTCACGATCCTGTGGGCAGAATGGGATCCGGCCAACTATCTGCAGGAGCTCGCCGACGAGTATGAGAAGGAGACCGGGGTCAAGGTCACGGTCGAGACCGTGAACTGGCCCGGTTTCCAAGACAAGGCATTTATGGAGTTCAATGCCCACTCTGATTCCTACGACATGGTCGTCGGCGATTCGCAATGGCTTGGAGCCGGCGCCACGGAGGGTCACTACGCCGAGCTGACCGATCTCGTGAAGGAGAGCGACCTGACCAAGGTCATGACCCCGGCGTCGATGACTTATTATTCCGAATATCCAAGGGGCAGCGGACGCTACTGGGCCGTTCCGCTCGAGGCCGACGCGGTCGGCTGGGCCTACCGCAAGGATTGGTTCGAGGATCCCGCCGAAATGAAGGCCTTCAAAGAGAAGTACGGCTACGACCTCGCCCCGCCGAAAACCTGGATGCAGCTGCGCGACATCGCCGAGTTCTTCTACCGACCGCACGCCAACCCACCGCGCTATGGTGTCGCGATCTATACAGAGCAGAACGGCGACGGGCTGATCATGGGCTTCATGTCCGAATTGTTCAGCTATGGCGGCGAGCTCGGGAACTACAGCACTTGTGCGGTCGAAGGCATCGTTAACTCGCAGCAAGCCATCAAGGCGCTTGAGGCTTACAAGGAACTCTATTCCTTCACGCCGCCGGACTGGGGTAACACCACCAATCGAGAGGAAGACCTGGCGATCACCGGGGGGCTGGCGGCAATGAGTATGAACTTCTTCGCCTTCTTTCCGGCGCTGGCGAATCCAGCGATAAATCCGAACGCCTCCGTTACTGGATTCTTCGCCAGCCCGGCTGGACCGGGCGGGGATCGATTCACGGCGCTGGGGGGCCAAGGTATTTCGATCGTCTCTTATTCGCGCAAACAGGCGGAAGCCAGGAAGTTCCTTGAATGGCTCGCTCGCGACGACACGCAGCAGAAATGGGCGGACCTTGGCGGCTATACCGCCGACGCCCACATTCTGGAGTCGGAGAAGTTCCGCAACGCTACGCCGTACAATGAAGCGTTTTATCAGAGCCTCTTCGTGGCGAAGGACTTCTGGGCAGAACCCTACTACGCCAAGCTCGTCGATCAGATGAACGCACGTCTGGCACCCTACCTGCTCAGGGATGGGGGATCGGCAAAGGAGACGCTCGACGGGATCGCGGCCGACTGGAAGACGACGATCGCCGAAAACGGCTGCAAATAGACGCCCTTGATCGCAAAATTGCGTCGCAAGGCGCGTGCGGCCTCCGATACATCGCCGATGCGCCTGTGGGCGGGCTCCAGGACGGCCACGCCGTCATGCCATTCACCCGCCAGCATCATCAGCAGGCCGGCGAGAACGATCGCCTTGTCGCCGACGTCGGCCAGGCTCGCGCCAAGACTATCGCCGGCAAGGGGCGCGACGGCGCCGACGCTCTGGAACTGAAACGCCATTGCCGCGCGGGCGACGAACAGGACAGCCAGGATCGTCCAGCGGCTGCGCAAGGTTCTCTCACGGATTGCGAATTACCCAGGCCTGATATTCTGGTTCAGTCGGAAGAAATTGGTCGGGTCGTATTGCGTCTTGATGGCGGCGAGACGTGCATAGTTTCCACCATAAGCGTCCCGCACGCGCTCGTCGCCCTCATCACCGAGATTGTTGGCATAGACACCGCCGGTAGAGAATGGCCTCACCGCATTCCACAGGTCGCGCGCCCAGCCTATATTCGCCTCGTCATCGGCGGGATCGTCCCAGATGGCGATCGGGAAGCAATCGACAGCCGCGTCGCGATTGGCGTAGGGCGAATCCGATGCCGGCACGCGGGCGATGGCTCCGCCGACCTGTTGGAAAACCAGCAGGCTGGAGTGATTGGGAGCCGCCGCGTAACGGTCGAGCAACGCGTCGATCGCACCGTCGCTGATCTCGCGCAGGAACTGCGCCTTCCAGTAATAGCGCCGTCCGCGTGGAAAGAGGCTATCGCCCGCCGATTGAATTTGGAGATAAGGAAGGGCCTGAAGGCGGCTTTCGATGGGGGATCCGAATGTCATCAGCGGTGCGATGACAGGTTCGCCCGCTTCGGGTGACCCGACATAGCAGGCCGAGATGCTGAAGCCCCGGTCGCCCGTCGGCAACGTGACGAGCGCGGCGTCGACGCTCAACTCGTCCGGGGCTTCTCGGGAGAACCGATCGTAAAACCGCATGGCCTCGCGCGCATGATCGTAGGCGTGAAGCACCGAGCCGACGAGAAGAGCCGGGCCGAGCGGATGCAGCCGGTATTCGAACGCCGTCACTATGCCGAAATTGCCGCCGCCGCCGTGCAAGGCCCAGAACAGTTCGGGATGCTCGCCGGCGCTTGTCCGCAACAGCCGGCCGTCGGCGGTGACGATTTCAGCGGCGATCAGATTATCGCAGCTCAGGCCGTTCTTGCGTCCAAGCTTGCCGAAGCCGCCGCCGAGCGTGAGGCCGGCAATGCCGGTGTCGCTGTTGACGCCCATGGTCGTCGCAAGACCGTGGGCCTGTGTGGCGGCATCGAATTCGCCGAGATTGAGGCCAGCCTCGGCCCTGGCGATGCGGCGCTCGGGATCGACGACGATCTTCTTCATGCGGGATAGATCGATCACCATGCCATCGCAGACGGACAGACCGGCAACGTTATGGCCGCCGCTGCGAACGGCCACGAGACAGCCTTGTGACCTGGCACAGGCCACGGCAAGAACGACATCATCGGGATGGGCGCAAAAGACGATGGCAGCGGGACGTCTGTCGATCGCCCCGTTCCAGACCCCACGCGCCTGGCCGTAGGTGGGGTCTGTCGGCAACACCAGTTCGCCGCGCAAGCCTTGCCGCAGCTGTTCGATCACGGGACTCGAAAAATGGGATCGGCCCGATAGCACATCGGTCTGTCGTGGAATCTCCATCGTTATCGTCCTTGCTCCAACGGGACTACGGTCTCACAGGGACCAGCCTTCTGCAAAAGCGAAATTCTTAGCTGCTGGATGAGAGGAATTCATCTACGCTGCCGGCATGAGAAACTGTCCGCCGCTCCGCGCCTTGCACGCCTTCGAGGCCGCAGCCCGGCTCGGCAGCTTCAAGGCGGCAGCAGCGGAGCTCGGCGTGACACCGACGGCGATCAGCCATCAGGTCCGCTCGTTGGAGGAAATATGCGGTCGCAAGCTGTTCCAGCGCCGGCCACGCCCGCTCGTGCTGACGAGTGCGGGAGCGCGACTGTTTCCTATCCTTCGCAACGGCTTTGATCTTCTCGCAGGCTTTCTTGCCGCAGTCGCCGAGCCGGATGTTCAATCGCCATTGCGGGTGACGAGCCCGAACGCTTTCGCAAGCCGATGGCTGGTGCCCCGGTTACCGAAATGGCGAGAGGCCAACCCGGCCGTGCCACTGGAGATCATCGGAACGGACGCGGTACTCGACCTTCGTGCCGGCGCCGCGGATGTTGCGATCCGCTACACGCGCCGCCCGCCTTTGGGCGTTGCCGCTCAGGAAGTGTGCCGCGATTCCTTCTTTCCCATTTGCAGTCCCCGATTGTTGGCGAGCGACGGACGGGCGATCGAGCGTGTCGCCGATCTCCTGCGGTATCCCCTGATCCATTTTGACTGGATGAACCGGGATCCGGACGCCCCCACCTGGCCCCGGTGGCTGGCGACGGCCCGTTCGATCGATCCGGACCTGGTCCCGGACAAAGCCTGGGATTTGAGCTTCCGCGAGGAACTGCACGCGATCGATGCGGTCGTCGCCGGGCAAGGCATTGCGATCTGCAGTGACGTTGTGGTCGGCCGTGAACTGGAGAACGGCTCGCTCGTCAAGGCGCATCCATTGTCCTTGCCGGGCTACAGCTTTTATGTCGTCTGGATGCATCACAGTCCGCGATCCGCGATCATCGAGTCGTTCCTGGCATGGATGAGAACCGTTACGTGAGTGCTTGCCTGTGACCGTCCTCCCGGAGCCGCTTCCGGACGCATCAGAAATGCCAGATGCCCCGCTGCTTCCACATATCCATCGGCGCCCGCCAGAGCCTGTATCTGGCGGCCTGCTCGATCTGCTCGCCCACGCCGAGGTGGCCATAGCCGGCAAAGAAGGCTTCGAGCCGTCGCTGGGCAAAGAGCTTCTGTCCCCTCGTGGTGTAGTTTCGGATCGGCAGCCGGTGCGGCGTTATCCTGCATCCATCCCTGGCCAACGCGACACCAATGCAGAATTGTTCCGGCGTATGCGCCCTTACGACACCGATCAGTTGCTCGATTGCATGATAGGCGTCGCTCAGTGCGGGAAGGGCGGCATTGTGGACACCCAGGACCCCGCTGCTCCACATCGGCTCGCTTCCGGTCAGCATTTTCTCGCCAAGCATGAAATGCCTGCCTTCGAGGGCACGGTAGGGGGCCTTTGGCCGGCCCTCGCACCTGTTCATGACGGAATGTGAGGGGGAAATCTGGCCGAAACAGCCTGAAATGTCGCCAATCGGATACATGTCCGTGTCCATGAGGAACAGGCGCTCGCAGGACTCCAGCAGATCGATGATGCCGGCCGCCTTGATGCCGAAGCGGTATCGGCCGCCAAATGACATTTCGGCCATCCGGCTCGCCGCAAGCTCCATCGTCCCGATGGGATAGCCGTCGAAAATCTGCGGCCTGTCGGTGAGGACAGTGATCTTCGCGCCCGGGCAATAGTGCAGCAGCCTCAGCGCGCTGAAGAGCGCGCCGCGCGCGTATAGCTCGTCATCGCCGAACGCGATGTATCCGAAACTGTCGCTCATTTCCGGCCCCGGCAGCAGCGCCGCGCCCTGACCTTTGCTCGAATCGCCGGAGGAGTCCATAAGCTTCAGCTTATGCAGCCTCCCCAATCATCGAAGAGATGATTGCAACCCGCCGCCTCGGTTGTTGCGCATCCCCGGCATGTCAAAAATGTCGTCTTTCGCACGGAGGGCGCGGACCCGTTGGCGCCGGGATATCCTCGTTCGGATTGCGCTCTCTTGCGCCAACATTCTTATTAGGTCGGATTGCGGGCGCGCCGGTAAACCGGCAAACCAATCCAATCGAAAATGATGCCAGCCCCAAGGAGCCCGCATGGCCGCGACCACCAGCAAGATCAGACGCGCCTTGATTACCGGCGCGGGAGCGGCTGACGGAATCGGCTTCGCCATTGCCCGTCACCTCGGCAAAGCCGGGCACGCCGTTTTCCTGACCGGGGCCAGTGCGCGTGTGATGGATCGCGCCGCGGAGCTTCGCGGCGAAGGCATCGATGCCACTGCCGCGGTTGCCGATCTCACCCTGGCTGCCGATGTCGCGCGGCTGCAGGTGGCCGCCGGCGCGGTCGATATCCTGGTCAACAATGCCGGCATGGGCTCGCTGGCATCGCCGTCGGCCGACAAGGCGTTTGTCTCGATGACCGAGGCCGACTGGGATCAAGGAATCGACGTCAGCCTGAAGACCGCGTTCCTCGTCACAAAGGCGTTTCTGCCGGCGATGGTCGAAGCGGGCTACGGACGCGTCGTCAATGTAGCGTCGGTCACCGGGCCGATCGTGTCTTTCGAAGGCACATCAGCCTATTCCGCCGCCAAGGCCGGCATGGTCGGCCTGACACGCGCACTGGCGCTGGAAATGGCAAAGGACGGCATAACCGTCAACGCGGTCGCGCCCGGCTGGATCGAAACCGGCGCGTCGAGCGCGATGGAGCTGGCAGCGGCCCTGCATACGCCGCCGGCGCGGGCCGGCCGGCCCGATGAAGTGGCTGCGGCGGTCGTGTTCCTGGCATCGGAGGGCGCCAGCTATGTCAATGGCGCCGTGCTGGTGGTTGACGGCGGCAACAGCCTTCAGGAACGCAAAGGCTGACGGCGCGCCGGTCCCAACCCGCTCAGGACGCCTTTGCGAGAAAACTCTGGTAATCGGACTTGGCCTGCAGCAGGCGCAACACGTTCTCGCGCGAGCCGCGCACATGGGCGCGCGCCAGCATGCCGGCCCGGCCGGCGTCGCCGGCGCAGATGGCCTCGACGATCTCGGCATGCTCGTCGCGGGCGATCTTCCATTCGTCGAGCCACAACAGTTCGGTCCAGACATAGTGCTGGCACTTGTCGAGGATGCCGCACAGCATGCCGTGCAGCATGGCGTTGCCGCTGATCTGCGCAATGACGCGGTGCAGGTCGATGCCGACCTCCAGCTCCTGGAATTTCTCTTTTGTCGTGCGATCGGGAATGGCGGCAAGCCGCTCGCATTCGGCCAGCATCACGCGCAACCGTGCCTTGTCCTTGTCGGTCGCGGCGACGGCTGCGAGTTCCGTGGCATGGCCGTCGAGCAGTTCGCGGATGTCGAAGGCCTCGCGGAACATGTTGATGTCGAACTCGGTGACGGCATAGCCCTGGCGCGGCCGGCCGGTAACAAGCCCGTCGCGCTCCAGCCGATTGAAGGCCTCGCGCACCGGCGTGCGGCTGACATTGAGCTTCGCCGCGATGTCGCTCTCGGTGACGCGGGCGCCAGGCGGAATCTGGCCGGTCACGATCATCGCCTTGAGCGAGGCGTAGACCGAGTCGCGCAGCGTGTTTTTCGTTTCCTTGGCCAAGATCCGCTTCCAGTCTTCCAGCACTCAGGCCGGACATTGCCCCGTTTGTAGTCGTTGTCGGTCCAATTTGCCACGCGCGTGGCGGCGTCTCTCACAGGCTTGCCCGGCTCGAATAGATCGCGCCGGCCGGTGTTGACAACACCGATCCCTTGGCTACATTCAAAATTGTATACAAAATCGCATGCCAAATCAAAAAACAAATGGGAACACTGGTGGAGAACTGAAATGAACAGGACCAGCAGCTTTAAAGCTTTCGCGATAGCCGGCCTCGCAGCCTCCGTGGCAGTGCCCGCCGTCGCCGCCGACACGATCACCGTTGCCTCATGGGGCGGCACCTATCAGGAGGCGGAGACAAAGGCGTTCTTCAAGCCGACCGCCGATGCGCTCGGCATCACCATCAAGGAAGACACCACCAACGGGCTTGACGACGTGCGACTGCAAGTAACCGGCAACGCGGTGAAGTGGGACCTCACCGAACTCGGCGCCGACGAATGCGCGCGCGGCTCGAAGGAAGGGCTGTTCGAAAAGCTCGATTACGGCATTATCGACAAGAGCGGCATCAACCCGAAGCTCGTCCATGACGACTGGGTCGGCATCTCCTACACCTCCGTCGTGCTGATCTACCGGACCGACGTCTTCGGCGACAAAGGCCCGAAGACCTGGGCGGATTTCTGGAACGTGGAAAAATTTCCGGGGCGGCGCGCGCTGAGCAGCAGCCAGGCGACCGAGACGTTGAGCGTCGCCGCCCTCGCCTCCGGCCTGCCGATCGACAAGGTCTATCCCGTCGACATCGACGCCGCGCTGAAATCGGTCGACAAGGTCCGCGGCCATGTCGACGCCTGGTGGACGTCGGGCGCGCAGGCCATGCAGTTGGTCAAGGACGGCGAAGTCGACATGGCGAGCATCTGGAACGGCCGCGCCGGGACCCTGAAGAAGGAAGGCGCGCCGGTCAGCTTCTCCTTCGACCAGGGCGTGCTGACCACCGACTGCATGGTGATCCCGAAGGGCGCCAAGAACAAGGACGCGGCGATGAAGGCGCTGGCGATGTTCGTCAGCCCGCAATTGCAGGCCAATCTGCCGCTCTATGTCGACAACGGACCGGTGAACGAAAAGGCCTTCGAAACCGGCAAGATTCCCCCGGAGCGGATCAAGGACATCAACTCGTCGCCGGAGAACGTCAAGAAGCAGGTGCTGCAGGATGCCGAGTTCTGGCGCGACAATCTGGTCGAGGCGACCGAGAAGTTCAACAATCTGATCCAGCAATAAGCCTTGACAAGGCAGGGCGGCACTAGCGTTGCCCTGCCTTCCGTCTTCTGAACTTTGCCGGCTAGGGAGAAAGTGACCTTGTCCATTGCGCCATCCGCGCTGCCGATCGGCATGCGCGCGATCGAGAAACGATTTGGCTCCGTATCGGTCCTGCGCGACCTGAACCTCGATGTCGCGGCGGGCGAATTCCTGACCCTGCTTGGCCCTTCCGGATCCGGGAAGACGACGCTGCTGATGATCCTCGCCGGTTTCGTCAGGGCCAATGCCGGTTCCATCAAGGTGGGCGACGACGAGATCATCACCACGCCGCCGCACAAGCGCAACATCGGCATGGTGTTCCAGAACTATGCGCTGTTCCCGCATATGAATGTCTTCCACAACATCGCCTTTCCGCTGAAGCAGCGTGGCGTGGCGACGGCCGAGACGGCGCAGCGTGTCGAAAAGGCGCTGGAACTGGTGAAGCTGCAGGGCCTGGGCGAACGGCGGGTCGACCAGCTCTCCGGCGGCCAGCGTCAGCGCGTGGCGCTGGCGCGCGCCATCGTCTTCGAGCCGCGCATCGTGCTGATGGACGAACCCCTGTCGGCGCTCGACAAGGGCCTGCGCGAGCATATGCAGATCGAGCTGCGCGCCCTGCACCGGCGGCTTGGCATGACGACCGTCTATGTCACGCATGACCAGCGCGAAGCCATCACCATGTCGGACCGCATCGCTGTGATGAACGCCGGCCGCATCGAACAGCTCGACCGGCCCGAAACGCTCTACGCCGCACCCAGGACGCAATTCGTCGCCGGCTTCATCGGCGAATCGAATTTCATGCCCGTCGAATGCCACGACGGGGCGGTCTGGTGCGGGGACAGACGCATTCACACAGCAATGCCGGCCCCGGCCGCGGGCCGGCACCTGATGGTGGTGCGGCCGGAAAAGCTGCGGTTGGTCACCCCAACGGAGCCGTCGAACGGGATCAATGTCTTCGATGCCACGGTCGCCGACATCATCTACCAGGGCGACAGTTTCGTCTGCTACGCGGAGCTGCGCGATGGCCGCCAGCTGACGTTGCGCGACTACTGCCGCGGTGATGTGCTGGCGCGGTTGCCGGCGCCCGGCCAGCCGATCCGCCTCGGCCTTGAGGCGCAGGACACGATCCTGGTGGCGGCCGAAGAATGAGCGCGCAATCCGCCCTCTTCGAGGGGACTGCCGGCGGCGTCGGCCGGAACCTAAATGCGCAGGCACTGCGCGCCGACGCGCGGCGCGAGTCGCTGCGGCTGCTGGCGCTGCTGTCCCCCAGCCTCTTCCTCGTCTGCGCCATCATCATCGTGCCGATCGGCTGGCTGTTCTGGCTGTCGCTGTTCGACGAGACCGGCGCCTTGAGCGCGTCCAATTACGCGCGCTTCTTCGAGCAGGCGTCCTACATCAAGACCTTCGTCACCACCTTCAAGGTTGCGTTCATCGTCACCGGCGCCTGCGTGCTGCTTGGCTATCCCCTGGCCTACATGCTATCGCAACTGCCGCGCCGGGCGGCGTCGATCTGCCTGATCTTCGTGATCCTGCCGTTCTGGACATCGGTGCTGGTGCGCACCTATGCCTGGCTGGTGATCCTGCAGCGCAAGGGCCTAATCAACAGCTGGCTGATCGACCTCGGCGTCATCAGCCAGCCGCTGTCGCTCGCCAACAACCTGTCCGGCGTCGTCGTCGGCATGACGCACATCCTCTTGCCCTTCCTCGTCCTGCCGCTCTACGCCTCGATGAAGACCATCGACACCGACTGCCTGCGCGCCGGCATGAACCTCGGCGCCGGTCCCGTCGCGACCTTCCGGCAGATCTTCTTTCCGTTGTCGCTGCCCGGCCTCGCCTCCGGTGTGGTCATCGTCTTCGTGCTGTGTCTCGGCTTCTTCGTAACCCCGGCGCTGATGGGCGGCGGCAAGGTGGTCATGTGGGCGATGCGCATGGAACAGACAACCAGCCTCTATTCCAACTGGGGCGCGGGTGCCGCGCTTGGCGTGGTGCTGCTGGTCGTCACGCTGGCGCTGCTCGGCCTATTCCGGTGGCTGCTCGGCGCGCGCGCCACCGGCGTGTGGAGTTCGCGATGAACGGGAGCCTGCCGATTTCGCACTGGCAACGCCTGTGGATTTATGCGCTGGGCGGCCTTGTGCTTTTGTTCCTGATCGCGCCGTCGGTCATCATCGTCATCATGTCGTTCTCGGATTCGACGCTGCTGCAGTTTCCGCCGCAGGAATGGTCGCTGCGCTGGTACCAGACTTATTTCCAGTCGCTGGAATGGCGCGACGCCACGATCGTCTCGGTGAAGGTGGCGCTCATCACCGTGCTGGTGGCGACGCCGCTCGGCACCGCTGCCGCCTATGCCATCAACCGGGGGACCCTGCGCTTCAACGGCACCATCAACGGCCTGCTCACGGCGTCGCTGATCATCCCGGTGATCCTGATCGGCATCGGTACCTTCTTCCTCTATGCCCGCATCGGGCTCAACAACACGCTGACCGGCCTGGTCATCGCGCACACGGTGCAAGCCTTGCCACTCGTGGTGCTGACCGTGCTGTCCGGACTGCGGTCCTACGACATGAACCAGGAGCGGGTGGCGCGCAGCCTGGGCGCCGGGCGCATCGCGGCGTTCTGGCAGGTGACCATGCCGCAGATCCGCTTCTCGATCGTCTCGGGCGCGCTGTTCGCCTTCATCACCTCCTTCGACGAGGTGGTGGTTTCGCTGTTCATTTCGGGCGGCGAGACGACGACGTTGACGCGCCGCATGTTCAATGCGCTGCGTGACCAGATCGACCCGACGATCGCCGCCATCTCCACCTGCCTGATCGTGCTGTCGGTCGTGCTTTTGGCAATCGCGCAGATCTTCGGCCGCCGTCCTTGATTTCATCGGACCAATTCGCTTCAAGTGACCAGGGGATACCCAGACAACAATGCGTGATTTCCAGTTTCCCGGCCGCTCGCCGGTTCGTGCCACCGAGGCCATGGCCGCCACCTCGCACCCGCTGGCGACGCTGGCTGCCATCGATATGCTGCGCGCCGGCGGCAACGCCATGGACGCGGCGGTCTGCGCGGCCGCCGTGCAAGGGGTGGTCGAGCCGCAATCGACCGGCATCGGCGGCGACTGTTTCGTGCTCTACTGTCCGGCTGGACAAGGCAATGTGCTGGCCTTCAACGGCTCCGGCCGCGCGC
Source organism: Mesorhizobium sp. B2-4-12 (assembly GCF_006441575.1). Lineage (NCBI taxonomy): Bacteria > Pseudomonadati > Pseudomonadota > Alphaproteobacteria > Hyphomicrobiales > Phyllobacteriaceae > Mesorhizobium > Mesorhizobium sp. B2-4-12. Next base: position 6,468 of record NZ_VFVC01000016.1, on the reverse strand, counting down.
CGGCGGGCGCGACCGTCGACTGGTATCTGGCGCAGGGTTTTGCCGAGCTGCCGAAACAGGGGCCGCATGCGGTGACCGTGCCGGGCGCCATCGACGCCTGGTGTCGGCTGCTGGAGGACCATGGCCGCAAGGGCCTCGCCGAGGTGCTGGCGCCGGCCATCCACTATGCCGAGAACGGCTATGTCGTGCACGATCGCGTCGCCTTCGACTGGGCCGAGCCGGAGACCGACCTGTCGGCGGACGAACATGCGTCGCGCATCTTCCTGCCGGGCGGCAAGGCGCCGGAGGCCGGCGATGTCCATCGCCAGCCGGAGCTTGCCGCCACCTTGCGGGTGATCGCCAAGCACGGCCGCGCCGGATTCTACGAAGGCACCGTCGCCGACGACATGGTGCGCCGGCTCAATGAACTGGGCGGGCTTCATTCGCATGAGGATTTCGCTACGACCAGAGGGGACTACGTGGCGCCGGTCAGCGTCACTTATGGCGGCTATGACATCCACCAGATGCCGCCGAACAACCAAGGGCTGACGGCGCTTTTGATGCTGAACGTGCTGTCAGGGTTCAAGCTTGGCGGGCTCGATCCCAATGGCGCCGAACGCCTGCATCTGGAGATCGAGGCCGGGCGGCTGGCCTACCGCGACCGCGACGCCTTTCTGGGCGACCAGGATCATGTCCCGGTGCCGGTGAGAGAGCTTCTGTCCAGCGCCTATGCCGACCGGCTCCGCGCCGAGATCGACCGCGAGCGCGCCATGACGCATCTGCCGCGCGTCGACCTGCCGGACAGCGACACGGTCTATATCTCGATCGTCGACCGCGACCGCAACGCGGTCTCCTTCATCAACTCGACCTATTATTCGTTCGGCAGCGGCGTCGTCGGCCCGAGGACCGGCGTGGTGCTGCAGAACCGTGGCTCGAGCTTCCGCCTCGACCCGGCGCACCCCAACGCGATCGCGCCCGGCAAGCGGCCGATGCACACGATCATGCCCGGCATGGCGACCCGGAACGGCCGCGTGGTGATGCCGTTCGGCGTGATGGGCGGCGGCTACCAGCCGTTCGGGCATGTCCATCTTTTGACCAACATGATCGACTTTAGCATGGACCCGCAGCAGGCGGTGGATGCGCCACGCGTGTTCTACAATGATGGCGTTGTGGAGGCCGAGCGCAGCGTGCCCGCCGAGACGATCGCGGGCCTGCGCCGGCGCGGCCATGAGGTCACGGAGCCGCCCCACCCGCTCGGCGGCGGCCAGGTGGTGCTGATCGACTGGGAGAAGGGAACGCTGACCGGCGCGTCCGATCCGCGCAAGGACGGGTTGGCGCTGGGTTATTGAGGGGATGAGCAAGGAGGTGGCAGGGCGGAAATTGGCAAGTGCTCAATTCAAGTTTGGCCTTCCTTTTCAGGCGCTGGTGCTGCCCCTCACCTGCCTGCCGGCATCCTCTCCCCGTATAGTGACGGGGAGAGGGCGGCTCCGCTCCCTCGGCGCTTTCGCGGAAACGCTAGCAGTTGACGAAAATCATCGGCGACAGCGTCTTTCTCCCCGTCACTATACGGGGAGAAATGCCCGGCAGGGCAATGAGGGGCGGCGCCAAGGCTGACAATTGCCTTCAGCTGGACTTTCACAACCCATCGTTTGAAATAGTGCCGGTAACCATGACCCAAAGCCATCCAGACATCTCCCACCGCCTCGTTGCAGGCGCCGACAACGCCCCGGCCATCCTGGCGCCCGACCGCGCAACGCTCACCCATGGCGGCCTGCGCGCGCTGATCGCGGCCACGGCCAGCCGGCTGCACGCGCTCGGCATCGGCCGCAACGACCGGGTGGCGATCGTGCTGCCGAACGGGCCGGAAATGACGACAGCCTTCGTCGCGGTGGCGGCGGCCGCCGCGACGGCGCCGCTCAATCCGGCCTACCGGGCCGACGAGCTCGATTTCTACCTCACCGATATCGGTGCCAAGGCTATCCTTGTCGCGGAGACCGAGGCCGGCCCGGCCGTGGCGGTGGCCGAACGCCTCGGCATCGGCGTGCTGCGGCTTGTCGTGCCGCCGGACGCCCCTGCCGGCAGCTTCACCATCGAAGGCGCGTCGGTCGGCCCGCAGGCGGCGTCCGACATGGCTGAGGATGACGACGTCGCGCTTCTGCTGCACACGTCGGGCACGACCTCGCGGCCCAAGCTGGTGCCGCTCAGCCACGCCAACATCGCGGCGTCCGCCTCCCATATCGGCGCGACGCTCGGCCTGACGGCCAGTGACCGCTGCCTCAACATCATGCCGCTGTTCCATATCCATGGCCTGATCGCGGCGGTGCTGTCGTCGCTGGCCTCGGGCGGCAGCATCTACTGCACGCCGGGCTTCAACGCGTTGCGCTTCTTCCAGTGGCTGGGCGACGCCAAGCCGAGCTGGTACACGGCGGTGCCGACCATGCATCAGGCGATCCTGCCGCGCGCGGCCCGCAATGAAGAGGGGCTGGCGGCGGCGCGTCTGCGCTTCATCCGCTCGTCCTCGGCATCGCTGCCGGCGCAGGTGATGGCCGAACTGGAAAGGACCTTCGGTTGCCCGGTGATCGAATCCTACGGGATGACCGAAGCCGCGCACCAGATGGCCTCCAACCGGCTGCCGCCGGGCCTGCGCAAGCCGGGCAGTGTCGGGGCATCGGCCGGACCCGACGTGGCGGTGATGGCGCCGGACGGGCGGCTGCTCGAAGCCGGCGAGACCGGCGAGATCGTCATTCGCGGGCCCAATGTCACTGGCGGCTACGAGAAGAACCCGGATGCCAATGCGACGGCTTTCGCGCATGGCTGGTTCCACACCGGCGACCAGGGCGTGCTCGACGCGGACGGCTATCTCCGGGTCACCGGCCGGCTGAAGGAGATCATCAATCGCGGCGGCGAAAAGATCTCGCCGCTCGAGGTCGACGACGTGCTGATGGACCATCCGGCGGTGGCGCAAGTGGTCACCTTCGCCATGCCGCACGACAAGCTCGGCGAGGAGGTGGCGGCGGCAGTGGTGCTGCGCGAAGGCATGAGCGCCACTGAAAGCGATATCCGCAGCCATGCGGCGATGCGGCTCGCCGACTTCAAGGTGCCGCGCAAGGTGCTGATCCTGGACGAGATCCCCAAGGGCGCGACCGGCAAGCTACAGCGCATCGGCCTTGCCGCCAAACTCGGGCTTTGACAATGAAGATCACCATTTTCGGCGCCGGCGCGATCGGCGGCTATCTCGCCGCCAAGCTGGCGATCGCCGGCCGCACCGATCTGTCGATCGTGGCGCGCGGCGCCCATCTCGAAGCGATCGAGGCAGACGGCCTGCGCCTGATCGAGGACGGAAAGGAGACGGTCGCGCGCGTCCGTGCCGCCGCCAAGGCCGGGGAACTCGGCGTCCAGGACATCGTGGTGCTGGCGCTGAAGGCCCACTCGCTCACCCCGGCGCTGGACCAGATAGCGCCGCTGCTCGGTCCGGACACCGCGGTCGTCACCATGCAGAACGGCGTGCCGTGGTGGTACTTTCACAAGGTCGGCGGGCCGCTCGAAGGCACCAGGCTCAACGCAGTCGATCCGGGCGGCGCGATCTGGCAGCGGATCGGGCCTGAGCGCGTCATCGGCTCGGTGGTCTACCCCGCCGTCGAGGTCGATGCGCCCGGCCTCATCCGGCATGTCGAGGGCAAGCGCTTCTCGCTCGGCGAACCCTCCGGCGAGCGCAGCGAGCGGGTGACGGCATTGGCGCAGGAAATGGTCAAGGCCGGGCTGCAGGCGCCGGTGCGCGACGACATACGCTCGGAGATCTGGGTGAAGCTGTGGGGCAACCTCTCCTTCAACCCGATCTCGGCGTTGACCGGCAGCACGCTTGCCGCGATCGTCGCCGACGAAGGCACCCGCCAGCTTGCCCGCACCATGATGCTGGAAGCCCAGGCGATCGGGGAAAGCCTCGGCGTGCGCTTCGCCATAGACGTCGACCGCCGCATCAAGGGCGCCGGCGACGTCGGCGAGCACAAGACATCGATGCTGCAGGACCTGGAACGCGGCCGGCCGATGGAGATCGACGCGCTGGTGGGAGCCGTGCAGGAGCTTGGGCGACTGACGGGCAAGCCGACGCCGGCCATCGATGGGGTGCTGGGGTTGGTGAAGAGGCTGGCGGTGGAGCGGGGGTGTTATGGGTGAGAGCAATTATTTAAGCCAGAAGCAACGGGCTGCACCGACAATGCGTTGCTAGTCCAAGAGACGAAAAAGGAACGCACGAATCGGCTTAAGCCAAGGGGATTCCGGCTTGCAGGCAGGGTATTTGTCTGACATAATTTCCTATTCTCCGAGTTTTGCACTCTGGCGATTGGGCGTGAGGATGGCTAAGGACTCTTCGAATGCCGCTTCTTCGGCAAATAAAGCGGACGCAAATCTGATAGGTAATCCAGCCGAAAACGGGCTGAATTTCATGGCGGCCCAGGTTCGCGAGAGCGGGGTTTCCGGCGAGGCTGTAGGTGTCGACAAGATACGTGATCTGCTGTTCGGCAACCAGATGCAGGACTATGACCGCCGCTTTTCCAAGCTTGAAGAACGGTTCTTGCAGCGCTTCAAGGATGTCGAATCCGAGGCCAAGCGCAATCTTGAGATGTACGAGTCAAATGCAAAGAAGCAGGTCGATTCACTTGCGGGGCAATTGCGCAACGAAAAAGACGCACGAGCCGATGCCGACAAGGAGATTGACCGGAATCTTCGCGAACAAAATCAGGCACTTGAAAAGCAGGTGCGCTCGTTGTCGGATCAATTGAGCGAGCTTGAGCGCGAAGTTTCGGATCGGATAAATCGAAGCGACCATTCGCTGCGTGAGGAAATCAAGCAGAAGAATGAAAGCGTTCAGATGCTAATGGAGAAATTCTTTTCCGATCTCAGCAACGTCAAGACCGACCGAAATCTTTTGGCTGGCCTGTTTATCGAGGTTGCGAAGTGTCTGAATCAGGATCCCATCGGCAGCAAGGGCAACTCGGAACGCAGCTGGAAAGTGAGTTGATCGGAACTTGAGGTCGACCGTCGACCCAATCAACCCTTCTGAAAGAGCCGCTGCGAACGATACCGAGATTGATCGCGAGGCTCTGGCTCGGCTTTTGGTCGAAATTGCCCGGAACGTTGATCCGGACCACGGTGCGCTTTTCGACGGAATTCCAACCGCCGATCGTCGCATGGAAACGCTTCGCCAGCTGCTGGTCGGCCGCGAAATTTCGGAACTTTCACGAGTTGCGCACCTGCTTGACGAACCTGAGCAGCTTGCGGCAGCAGTGGGGAGCGTTCTCCCCGATGCAGCCGCACGTGCGTCTCATGCGCAACTCGGCGAGGCATTTGTGCCGGTTGTCGAGAGGGCTGCGCAAAGGTCCATCCAGAAGAACCCGCGCACGCTGACGGATATACTGTACCCGGTGTTTCTGCCCGCTATTCGCAAGTCGATCGGCGAAAAGATCGACCAGACCTTTCAGTCGCTGAATGAATCTTTAAGACATATATTTACCTGGCATGGGCTTAAGTGGAGATTTGAAGCTTGGAGGACGGGTGCAAGCTTCTCGGAAGTTGTTCTTAATCATTCTCTTGTCTATCGTGTAGAACACGTCTTTCTCATCAGCCGCAGTTCCGGGCTTTTGATTGCACATGTAACTGCCGAAAATGCTACGAGCGAGGATCCTCAGCTCATTTCTTCGATGCTCAGCGCAATTCAGGATTTTGTAAGCGACTCATTTAAGGAGAAAGAACAGAGCGGCCTGGACACTATCCGTTTTGGGGAGCTTCGTCTCTGGTCGGAGGTTGGACCATTTGCGACACTGGTTTCGGTGATCAGGGGCAATCCGCCGGAAGAACTCCACGAAATAATTCGCGACGTATTGCTCCGCATCCATGATGAATACTCACAGGCTTTGGAGCAGTTCGACGGCGACAGTTCGCAACTGGCCAGCGTAGAGACGCAGTTGCAAACCTGTGTTGAACTGAAGCACGAGGAATCAAACGAGGGATTTCCGTGGCTGGTGGTGGCCGCAGTCCTGCTGGTTTTGATTCCGACGGGCATTTGGTTCTTTCTTTCCTGGCAATCCGGGCAGCGCTGGCAGGCCTATTTATCGCGACTGGAGACCCAGCCTGGCATCATCGTTGCCGAACAAACGTTGCGCGATGGCCAATTCTATATTGCCGGCCTGAGAGACCCGCTTGCCGCCGACCCGCAGTCGCTGCTGTCGGGAACGCAGGTCGATCCCGCCCGCGTTCATGCGAACTGGCAATTCTATCAGAGCCTTGAACCGGAGTTCGTGTTGAAGCGGCTGACGGCGTCGCTGGCTCCGCCGGATTCGGTGCGACTTTCGGTCGTCAAGGATCGCATCGTTGCCGAGGGTGAGGCTCCCGACACCTGGATAGATCGGGCGCGCGCCGCGGCCCGACAGCTTTCGGCAGGCGGACCGGAATTCGACATCTCCAAGGTTCGTGATGTGAGCCCCGAAGCACGCG